>NZ_MWQJ01000019.1:0-2095 GCF_002210405.1 Fibrobacter sp. UWB3 | reverse complement strand
GAATTTTCAGGAATAAAAACAAGGGGTCAGCGTAAAAAAAATCAACTTTTTTTCATTTTTTTGAAAAATGTTCGAACCATCCGTAAAAGCTACATGATGTTAACACAATATTAACATTTAAAATTAGTCATCAAAACCGATTAGACTATTTCTTAATACACCTACGCAATTTCGAATAGTAAAAATTACATACAATACTTTTTTATAACCGGTATACGCGCCAACACCTATATAACAGCAAAGCTTAAAATAAAAGTCACTATTGAACGAAGCGGTATTGCAATGACTGGATTGATAGCAGTTACCGTAAAGCCGATCCTTGAAAAGACAATATTAAAGAATATCATGTACCAAATACATTCCAAATGAATATTTTGAAAACAAAATAATTATCCTTTTTGTACGTTCTGAAAAGTCTTTATTTATAAAGTAATCTTTGATAAAAACATAAATCGCTACAGCCTGAATCGCAACATTAGGCCTAAAATTACCATAAAGTGATTCATTTGCTTTTCCCATTTTGCAACTAACAAGGAACGTCCCGATTATTTGAAAAACAAGAGATAATCCAGTCAATACATAAATCCATTTTTTTACACGGTGCGATAAATCATACCTAAACAAGTAATACCCTAAAATAAAATATCCGGCAAAACCCATCAATTCTTTTATACTAAAAGAAATCTTCAGTCGATCATCAACTAGTATCAAGACACCTTGAAGTAACGGCAACAAGGAGCCAAATAAAAAATACAAGATGAAGAGATAGTGGTATTGTTTTTTTGTCGCATACGTTGTAAAAACACGAATCAAAGGAACAAGTATATAGAGTCCAATAATCATGTATAAGAACCACAAATGATACCATGCATGTCCAAACACAAAAGTCGAACACTGTTTTAGTATTCCAACTGTTAGTTCCTTATCGCAGACTTTGTCTAAAAAAAATCATTTTCGAAATGGACAAAGACCGATAAAATAACCCCCAAGTGATTAAGGCCATAACGATTCTAAAGATATTCTTGCGATATAGTTTTGACAAAGTTATCTCTTTTTGAGGATTCAAGAAAAACATTCCACTTACCATAACAAAAACCGGAACGGCCCACCGAACCATGCATTCATAAAAATTCACGACTTGCCATGTAAATGATTGAACAGGATTTGTATAAAAACCAGAAGCGCTTACATGAATCATCATAACTGCAAAAACAGCTAAGAATCTTTCAAGAAAGAAATTCACTCTCTTACACCAAGTAGCATACCAATAAAAAAGGCGTGAGTCATTAGCGCCTATATGCTGGACGGGTCACCACAACCCTGCAATACACAAGCTCAAAACGACCCACGCCCGATTGGGCGTGAGCGTTCGTCTTATTCTGTATCGCTTTTAGAAGTGGTGATTTTCCAGCATCGAATAAGAGACGAATCTCAAATGTTTTGCTCTATTTATAACCTTTGGGTCATTAGATAAAACAAAACTATGTCAGCATGAAATACAGCAATTACAAAAAACACTTAAATAAAAAAAGAGCCCGTTTCCAACAATAACGGACTCTCTTTATATCAACCAGTTAAAGAACATAGCTCAGCAACCGATTATAAATAGTGTAACGCTAGATACCAGCAGGAGAATGCCCCAGGCAGTCTCCACGATGGGTCCAACCTTTTTGATTTCTTTTTCGTTGTCCTTCATTGTCTTATCCTCACGACCCCGAGGCTCGCACCATCGCTCGCCAACATTTTTAAACTACAAATAGTTAGAGGCTCAAGTAATTACTTTTTGGCTATTTTTATGGACTTTTTATCAATGTGCCAGGTTGGAATATTCAAGGTGCAAATATTGCAGGTCCGCATAACGGTGCGGTTTCCAGCGCGATCGGTGTGCGGACAAAGAAACACAAACAACATAGAAAACTGATCAGATAAGTCAGTAACGAGATGTGTAAGCCGATGCCGTCCCGTAACAAGTCCGGTATGACAGCGCACCACGGGATTCGCGGGAGCTCCTGCGCGATTCGTGGAAGCGGCGGGCGGGATAAAAAAGAAAAAGCCCCGCCCGACGTGTTGCGTCAGGCGGGGCGTGAATCCAGCG
>NZ_MWQJ01000018.1:0-5093 GCF_002210405.1 Fibrobacter sp. UWB3 | reverse complement strand
AAAATCAATGAAGAGTTTGATCCTGGCTCAGAACGAACGCTGGTGGCGTGTCTTATACATGCAAGTCGAGCGAGGCAGCAATGCCGAGCGGCGAACGGGTGAGTAACGCGTAAGCAATCTGCCCCATATCAGGAAATACCCGTGCCAACGCGCGGTTAATGTCCAGGAGAGTGGCCCTCTGCATGGAGGGTTGACTAGAGATTTATCGGTATGGGATGAGCTTGCGTCCGATTAGCTAGTTGGCGGGGCAACGGCCCACCAAGGCGACGATCGGTAGCCGGCCTGAGAGGGTGATCGGCCACATTGGGACTGAGATACGGCCCAGACTCCTACGGGAGGCAGCAGTAGGGAATATTGCACAATGGGGGAAACCCTGATGCAGCAACGCCACGTGTGGGAAGAAGCATTTCGGTGTGTAAACCACTGTCATGAGGGAATAAGGCCCGCCTTCGGACGGGATTGAATGTACCTTGAGAGGAAGCACCGGCAAACTTCGTGCCAGCAGCCGCGGTAATACGAGGGGTGCAAGCGTTGTTCGGAATTACTGGGCGTAAAGGGAGCGTAGGCGGAGATTCAAGCGGATTGTACAATCCCGGGGCCCAACCCCGGCTCTGCAGTCCGAACTGGATCTCTTGGATAGTTCAGGGGCAGGCGGAATTCCTGGTGTAGCGGTGGAATGCGTAGAGATCAGGAAGAACACCGATGGCGAAGGCAGCCTGCTGGGGACTTATCGACGCTGAGGCTCGAAAGTGCGGGTAGCAAACAGGATTAGATACCCTGGTAGTCCGCACCGTAAACAATGCATACTGGGTGTCCGGGGGTTCCCCCGGGTACCGTAGCCAACGCGTTAAGTATGCCGCCTGGGGAGTACGTACGCAAGTATGAAACTCAAAGGAATTGACGGGGGCCCGCACAAGCGGTGGAGCATGTGGTTTAATTCGAAGCAACGCGCAGAACCTTACCAGGGTTTGACATGGGAACGCCGCGGCGAGAGATCGCCGTTTTGCAGCAATGCAACGTTCCGCACAGGTGCTGCATGGCTGTCGTCAGCTCGTGTCGTGAGATGTTGGGTTAAGTCCCGCAACGAGCGCAACCCACGTTTCCAGTTGCCACCCGCAAGGGGGCCCTCTGGAGAGACTGCCGGGGACAACCCGGAGGAAGGTGTGGATGACGTCAAGTCCTCATGGCCCTTACATCCTGGGCTACACACGTGCTACAATGGTCGGTACAATGGGTCGCAACGCCGCGAGGCGGAGCCAATCCTCAAAGCCGTCCTCAGTTCGGATCGGAGTCTGCAACTCGACTCCGTGAAGCTGGAATCGCTAGTAATCGTGGGTCAGCACACCACGGTGAATACGTTCCCGGGCCTTGTACACACCGCCCGTCAAGCCATGGGAGAAGGGAGTGCTCTAAGTCGTGCAAGCGCCTAAAGCAAGACCTTTGACTGGGGCTAAGTCGTAACAAGGTAGCCGTACCGGAAGGTGCGGCTGGATTACCTCCTTTAAGGAGTAAATCTGGAACACAAGTTCCAACAGCCTGTTTTTCGAGACATCAAGTCCGTCACCCAAGTACATCTCCGATTCTTTTAGAGCCCGGGTCTGTAGCTCAGCTGGTTAGAGCACCGCTCTGATAAGGCGGGGGTCAATGGTTCAAGTCCATTCAGGCCCACTTTCAGGGGTTATAGCTCAACTGGTAGAGCGCCAGCTTTGCAAGCTGGATGTTAGGAGTTCGAGTCTCCTTAGCTCCAGGAAGCACCGACCGGGTGCAGAAAACATCGTCCCAGCGAGGACATGTGAAAATTGAAATTTCGGCATGGAAACTAACAAAGCAATCAAGCATACAGAGTGACTTGAAGCACCAAGAAAAATAAAGGTGGATTCGAGCTGCTCATGCGGCAGAACAGAGCTGAATCGCTGGAATTAGGATTTAAGCGAAGGAATGCACGCGGGGGATGCCTAGGCATCCGCCGGCGACGAAGGACGGGCCAAGCCCCGAAAGTCCCATGCGAGGCGCAAAGGGCCTTTGACCATGGGGGATCCGAATGGGGAAACCCACGCGCAAGCGTATCCTCTCGATGAATACATAGTCGAGCGGAGGCAAACCCGGGGAACTGAAACATCTCAGTACCCGGAGGAAAAGAAATCAACCGAGATTCCCGCAGTAGTGGTGAGCGAACCGGGAGGAGCCCAGACGGGTTGCGTACAGTGGACAGAGAGCGAAGCGGGATGGAAAGCCCCCCCACAGCAGGTGACAGGCCTGTAGCGATCTAGAATCTGACGTCCGTCGAAGAGTAGGGCGGGACACGTGAAATCCTGCCTGAAGACGGGGGGACCACCCTCCAAGGCTAAATACGAGCGGATGACCGATAGTGCACAGTACCATGAGGGAAAGGTGAAAAGCACCCCGAGAGGGGAGTGAAATAGCGCCTGAAACCGCGTGCATACATTCTGTCGGAGGGAGGATTCATCCTCCTGACGGCGTGCCTTTTGTTTAATGAGCCAGCGAGTTGCTCGTGTACGGCAAGGTTAAGGGCCTCAGGTCCGGAGCCGAAGCGAAAGCGAGTCTCAACTGGGCGACCAGTCGTACACGGCAGACACGAAGCCTTAGTGATCTACCCATGGCCAAGCTGAAGCGGAAGTAACATTCCGTGGAGGGCTGAACCGATATACATTGAAACGTGTTCGGATGAGCTGTGGGTAGGGGTGAAAGGCCAATCAAACTGGGCGATAGCTTGTTCTCTCCGAAACATATTTAGGTATGGCGTCATGTTAGCTTCACGGGGGTAGAGCACTGGCAGGACTAGGGGGCACACCCGCTTACCAAACCCTATCAAACTCCGAATACCGTGAACGCGATGCATGGCAGACAGCCTGCGAGTGATAAGATCCGTAGACGAAAGGGAAACAACCCTGACCACCGACTAAGCGTCCCCAAGTACGTGCCAAGTGGGAAAGGATGTGGAGCTGCACAGACAGCCAGGAGGTTAGCTTAGAAGCAGCTATCCTTTAAAGAAAGCGTAATAGCTCACTGGTCAAGCGGCTCCGCGCCAAAAATGATCGGGACTAAGCACGTCACCGAAGTCGTGGGCTCCAGCAATGGAGCGGTAGGAGAGCGTTCCGCAGGCCTGGGAAGGCGGGTGGCGATGCCCGCTGGAGGCACCGGAAACGAGAATGCTGGCATGAGTATGCGAAAATGCGGGTGAAAAACCCGCACACCGTAAGTCCAAGGGTTCCCGGGCAAGGATAATCCTCCCGGGGTCAGTCGGGATCTAAGACGAGGCCGAGAGGCGTAGCCGATGACAACCAGGCGAACATTCCTGGACCCTCCGATAAGCGTCACAACCGACGCGGCGACGCATGGGAATTCACGGGGCGGCCGATGGATGCCGCTGAAGGAGTGCGAGGCGCAGGGGCGGCAAATCCCCCCTGCACAAGCCCCAGGCTCCGGACCCCCGGAAGGCTTCGGCCGGAAGGGGCGCCGCGATGGACCGTGCCAGGAAAAACCGCTAAGGGAGCGAACGGAGGCCCGTACCGTAAACCGACACAGGTGGACGAGGCGAATAGCCTAAGGTGCTCGAGACAACTCGGGAGAAGGAACTCGGCAAATTAACCCCGTAACTTCGGGATAAGGGGAGCCTCCGGTTGTGACCGTGAACAGCGGGAAGCATCTGGAGGTCGCAGGGAAACGGCAGAAGCGACTGTTTACCAAAAACACAGGGCCATGCTAACACGCAAGTGGACGTATATGGTCTGACACGTGCCCGGTGCCGGAAGGTTAACAGGAGGGGTCAGCGCAAGCGAAGCCCTGAATCGAAGCCCCGGTAAACGGCGGCCGTAACTATAACGGTCCTAAGGTAGCGAAATTCCTTGTCGGGTAAGTTCCGACCTGCACGAATCGTGTAACGACTTCTGCACTGTCTCCTCCCGGGACTCGGCGAAATTGCAGTGCCGGTGAAGATGCCGGCAACCCGCACCTGGACGGAAAGACCCCATGAACCTTCACTGTATTTTGACATTGGTTTTAGGGCTGGCATGTGTAGGATAGGTGGGAGGCTATGAGCCGGCGACGCCAGTCGTCGGGGAGCCGTCCTTGAAATACCACCCTTGCCCGTTTTGAGATCTAACCTCGTCCCGTCATCCGGGACAGGGACCGTGTCTGATGGTCAGTTTGACTGGGGCGGTCGCCTCCCAAAAGGTAACGGAGGCATCCAAAGGTTCCCTCAGCGCGGTCGGCAATCGCGCGCAGAGCACAAAGGCATAAGGGAGCTTGACTGCGAGACGGACACGTCGAGCAGGTACGAAAGTAGGGCTTAGTGATCCCGCGGTACAGCGTGGAAAGGCCGTTGCTCAATGGATAAAAGGTACTCTGGGGATAACAGGCTGATCTCCCCCAAGCGTTCATAGCGACGGGGAGGTTTGGCACCTCGATGTCGGCTCGTCGCATCCTGGGGCTGGAGAAGGTCCCAAGGGTTTGGCTGTTCGCCAATTAAAGCGGCACGCGAGCTGGGTTCAAAACGTCGTGAGACAGTTTGGTCCCTATCCGGTGTGGGCGTTCGAGACTTGAGGGAAGCTGTCCTTAGTACGAGAGGACCGGGACGGACGGACCTCCGGTGTACCGGCTGTCGCGCCAGCGGCATTGCCGGGTAGCCATGTCCGGATTGGAGAAACGCTGAAGGCATCTAAGCGTGAAGCCATTCCCAAGATCAGGTCTCGCGGGGGCAACCCCCTGAAGGGCCGTCGGAGACTACGACGTCGATAGGCCGCAGGTGTAAGCGTGGCGACACGTTGAGCCGAGCGGTACTAATAGCCCGTGAGACGCTTTTCCTTTCTTTCAACGATTTGGTTCAACTGTCCCGCGTGGGCAGCCCGGACCCGCCTGGCTTCAGAGCTCTGGTGATTGCAAAAAGTTTTAGGTTCCATGCAAGAGTTTGTTTCAGCGGTTATCGAGTGAGGGTCACACCCGTTCCCATCCCGAACACGGAAGTTAAGCCTCAGATCGCCGATGGTACCTGGCCCCCGGGCCCGGGAGAGTAGGTCGCCGCTGGATTCACGCCCCGCCTGACGCAACACGTCGGGCGGGGCTTTTTCTTTTTT
>NZ_MWQJ01000017.1:0-33631 GCF_002210405.1 Fibrobacter sp. UWB3 | reverse complement strand
GAGGTCAGAAAGCGAAAAAATGCTTGCATTTTTTCATTTGCTGACCGATGGGTGTCGGCCTATGGTTTTACCATAGGCCGAACACAACCGAGTTTTCTAAACAAAAACCATTTTAATATACATAAAAGGGACCTATTTACCATTGTTATATAGTGAATTATATTTAAGGGTAAAGTCATAGGAGGTTTTTATGATCGATATTGAAATTATCCAGGGCGATATTACCAAGCTTAAAGTCGATGCCATCGTGAATGCGGCAAACTGTTCGCTGCTGGGGGGCGGTGGTGTCGATGGGGCGATTCATCGTGCGGCGGGTCCGGAACTTTTACAAGCATGCATTCCCCTGAACGGTTGTGAGACTGGCCAGGCTAAAATCACTCCCGGGTTTAAGCTTCCGGCGAAGTTCGTGATCCATACCCCAGGTCCAATTTATCGTGATGGCCTGCATGGTGAACCCAAACTTTTGGAGTCGTGCTACAAGAACTGCCTCGCTCTTGCCGAAGAAAACAACTGTGAAACTGTCGCCTTCCCCGCAATCTCCACCGGCGTTTATGGCTACCCCTGGAAAGAGGCAACCGAAATTGCCGTGAAAACGGTTCGCGAATATTCCGCACGGAATGTCAAGAAGGTCATCTTCTGCTGCTTCAGCGCGGAGATGGAAAAAATCTACAAGCTTGAGGTGACGAAAGTACGGTAAAAAGGACGCTTCATCGGCAAATTCAATTATTCTCACTTTAATACCCTATTCTTTTTATATATTATCTACTGTAATTTCATTAAGGAGTATATAATGGAAGAAGTCAAAAACTTTATTAAGGAATGTGGCGCCTATTTCCTCGCAACGGTTGATGGAGACGAACCGAAGGTGCGCCCGTTTGGGACCATTGAAATTTTCGAGGGCAAGCTCTACATCCAAACGGGCAAGTCCAAGAATGTCTCGAAGCAGATTCAGAAAAATGGCAAGGTTCAGCTTTGCGCTATGAACAAGACTTGCAATAAGTGGCTCCGTTTGAGCGGAACTCTCGTGCGTGATGACCGCCGTGAACCCAAGGTCCATATGCTCGAAGCCTACCCCGAACTTAAGCGCATGTATTCCCCGGACGACGAAAACACCGAAGTCCTCTACTTCAAGGATGCAACCGCCACGTTCTGCAGTTTCACTGAACCTCCGCGTACCGTGAAGTTCTAAACAGACCTTTTGGGCCTGCCTGTTTCCTTGTCATCCCGGACTCCGTTCCGGGATTTTTTAAACGCCGAGTTCCCAGCGAGCTCGGTATTTTTTTTGTTCCCATCATAAAATTGGGAAAAGGTATCACCTAGACATGCGTTGTGATCCTAAATTCTAGTACAACATATATTATATAGTTGATAAATTGACTTGATTTTATTAACTATGAAATTTTTAAATTGGAAATTTCTCAAATATTTATTTTTACTGTTAATAGTTAATGAACAGATTTTATCACATTTGCAGTGTTTCACGTGAAACGTAATTGAATTTTGTGGATAATATGTAAAATTGTGCGATAAGTGGTTCATTTACGATATTATATAATCACATTATATAAACAATTGTTTTTGCTGATATACGGCTAAAAATTCAGTAAGGCATTCATTTATTTGGTTTACATATATTATATTTCATTGTGGAGGCTTTATGCAGGACAATACGAAACGTGGCGAACGAGCTCTTTTTTGGATGAAGGCTATCTTTGTAATATTCATCCTGTATTTCTTTTGGAGTTCGCCAGTCAACGCTATTCTTTCGGGAGCGAGTGATAGCACGATGACGGCCTCACTTTTGATTCGTTTTATTTTGGGCGCTGTATTCAGTTTGGGAATGCTTTTTGTCTTGTTTGCATTTTTTGTCTGTTTTATTTCGTGGCTGCATCGTGCGGTTGCAAACTTGCGTGTTATTTCGGTAACCGACTTCTCGCCCATGGGTGCGGTCCTCCTTACCTGCATTCCATTTGTCGGTTTCATTTTGCATTTCTGGATTTTCAACGATATGGTCGAACGTCAAGAAGACTGCATGCAGGAGCGCGGTCTCTTGAAGAAGAGGTTCCCGAAGAAATTTTTAATCGGATGGCTACTTGCCTCGGTTGGCTGCTCCATATTGATGTTTTTGGGAATCGGCGAATCCTCGGGTTCTTCTGTTCGCGATTTGCTCGAAAACATTTTGACCGTCGTCTGTATCGGACTCTACATCCAGTGTTTCACTTTTTATATTGCACAAGAACGTGAACTTTTCAATGTTCACACAGAAACGCTTTTCCGCAAGCGTGTTGATGAAATTATCCGTGAGCGCGAAATTGAACGTGCCGCCGACCAGCTTAGGGATAAACAATAATTTTGGGAATTTTGGGAATGCGCGGGAATCTTCCTTAACCGAAATACGTCGCGACGTATTTTTTCTGAAATTCCGGATCTTCGTGCGCCCAGTGCTTTTCTTCCATTGCCTGGTACTGCCAGTTGATGGCCTGCATGAATTTTTCCGGTTCGCAGAGATTCTTGAAAATCGCATCGAGGTCATCGACCGTTGCGCCTGAAGCGACTAGCTGTTCCTTCGGTGCATAGCTGTACGGGGAACTTGCGAAATCGCTCCCGATGAAAACCGCTCCGAGTGCGGCGGCTTCCTTGAGTTTCAGGTCGCTCTTTGCCCTGTTGAAATTGTTGGGTGCAAGCGGCGCCAGGAAAAAGTCCGGCTTGTAAGAGGCGACCGTTTGTGCGAATGGCAAAAAGTTCGTGTACGGAAGTTTCGTGTACTTGCCTTCGAGATCTTTCAAAAAGTCGGGTTCACCAAAAATGTAGAGATCGATGCTTCCGTCTGCAACGTGCTTGCGGATCCACGGAATCCATGCGCCTTCGAGATCGCCCTGGACGCCATCGGCAAAATGACCGAGACTGCCGGCATACATCACCTTCGGGACTCCCGTGAAAGCGGACTTTCTCTGGGTCATTCCGAATAGCGACTTGGACACACCGTTCGGCATCACGACCGCATTTACACCGAGATCGGACTTGACGCGGCTAGCAAGGTAACGCGTGGAACAGACCACGGTGTCGAACAACGGCAACACCTGCTTGAGACTCGTGAGCATCATCTGGTCGTGGTTCGGGATGTGCTTTGCATAGGACGCGATAATCGGAGAAAGATCCCATAGGAGATCGTCCATGTCGGTCACCAGCTTGAAACCGCATTCCTTTTTGAGCTTCGCATAGTATAACGCAATTTGGGCGCGGCCCGGCGCCGTCGGCTTTTGCAAGACAACCGCACGAGTCTGCTTGAGCGCGTCCTTGTTGGTGCAGATGATTTCTGTAATGGACGGAATGATCTGGAAATCGTTCTTGCCCATGAACTGGAGGCACGGTAAAATGCAGCGCACCCAGTCCGGTTGCGCCATGTCGTAAGGATGCACGATAACTTGCGTTCTATTCATAGTGGGAAAAGTAGTAAAAAGTTTTTCGAGAGTGCGCGAGATGCGTAGCGAGGGTGCGCTGAGAATGGGGTCTTGTTTTGTCATTCCTCTTTCGAGGCTAGACTGCTGCGGAAATTAAATGCGAGTCTGCAAGCAGCCTCTCGCTTGATTCCCTTGCATGTCATTCCCGCACAGGCGGGAGTCTACCTTGACGGTGTCATCCTGAGCGAAGAACCGTAGGTTCGAAGTTGAAGGATTTACTGCAGAAGTCGAGTGAAAATGCGTGCGGAATGCAGAACGAGAGAGCGTGAAACATCACCCCGCTCACCTTCCCCTTTGCACCGTCATTCCGCCCTCCGAGCCGGAATCACCATTTTATTGCAAATAAACATTGTCCATAACAGATAAAAGTAAGAAGTTTATAAAAAACTTACTTTGATAACTATTGTTGACAAGGTGTTAGTATTAGTATAAATTGTGCGGTAAAACAAATTGTAAAAAAGACAGGAAAAAAATGTCAAATATATTGAAACCTTTAGGTGTTTTTTTGGTTTATGATAAAGATTTCAACAAAAAAAAATTGTATTATGATTTATTTTATCGTTTAATTTGTCGTGATGTAGGAAATTTAAATGCCTTAGACTCAAATATTCCGCTCGATGTATGTAGTAACGATGACATTAATTTTATGGATGCCATTTTTAAAAAGAATGAGAAAAATATTGTTTTTATAATTGTAGATGACAATCTATTATATAATAAGGATCCATGGGAGCCATTTATAAAAAAGTTATGCGCTAAAAAGAAAAAAAATATTGCATTGTTGCCTATAGCAGTATCTAAATGCGCTTTTTCTGATAAGTATTTTGAAAAATACAACATGTTATCTCCTGTAGATTTATTATCATCAGACCGATATATGTTTGAATCACGAATATTGGATTTTTGTATAAGAAATTTGAAAGGAATAAAAAAAATCAAGTTATTTATTAGTCATACAAAGAAAGATGAAGATGGTTATGGGGAGAAAATAGCAAAATGTTTTAGAGAAAAAATTGCTTCTGAAACTAAATTTGATTTCTTTTTTGATGCTAATAGTATTCCAGATGGGGCTGATTTTGGAAAAATTATTGAAAAAAATGCAAAAAAATCTTTATTGTTGGTATTAAACTCAGATAAATATAGTACACGAGATTGGTGTCAAAGAGAAATTTATTTTGCTCGAAAAAATAATTGCCCTTATGTTATTGTCAGTTTGGTAAAAAATACTTCTAGCAGGATATTTCCTTATATAGGAAATGCTCCTTGTGTCCGCTATAATGATAATATTGAATATATAATATGGATTTTATTAAAGACTGCTTTAAATCATTATTATGGAAAAGAGATACTTGATTATATTGTAAAAGAAAAAAATTTAAATAATGTAGCTACATTATCTGGTGTTCCAGATTTATTTAAATTATCCGATATTCAGGAAGAAAAAATATTACATACTGAGCCGCCTTTGATGTATGCAGAAAGTCAAATATTAAAGCATGCTTATCCTGAAAAGGAAATTATTACGCCTATTAAGTGTGAAAATTATGATTTTAAAAAAACAAAAATTGCTTTTTCTATTTCAAATCCATTAGATAATGAAAAGTATGGTGGTAGTAATCTATTGCTAAATGATTTAATAATGGAAATAGCTCGTTACATTTTAGCAAACAAAGGGCATATTATTTATGGAGGTGATTTAAGGAAAAGTGGTTTTACAGAGTCTTTTCTAAATGTTGCTACGTCCTATATTAATGAGAAGAATAAAGATTTTGTTGTAACAAATTATTTGCCATCATCGGTAGATTTCTCGAAAGAAGAATTTTTGAGATTTTCACAAAATAAGGTAAAACTAATTCCTGTTAAAAGAAAAAAAATTTATAGTAATGTAAGCTATAATGTAAATGTTTTGTCATCAATGCGAAAAGAGCGTAATAATAATACGGAAATATTAATTATTGCTGGTGGAAAGACTTTTGGATATTCAGGGATTATTCCAGGTATATTAGAAGAAGTTTTGTTAGCGATGGAAAAAAATATACCTATATATTTGTTAGGTGGTTTTGGGGGAATGGCTGCAAAAATATGTGAATTACGTCAAAATAAGATAAAGGAGAAACGATTTGAAGAAATTTTTTTAGGAAATCATTTGAATGATTTGGAGGAATTTAATAAGAATAATCACGATCAATGGAATCCATCAAGTATTTGTAAAAAAATTCTAGGTTATAAGTATTTTAATATTGGTATTGAACAGGATCAGGAAGAAGAATTTATGTTTTCAAAAGATGTATTTTTTATTGTTGATTCAATTATGAAAGCAGTAGATAAGGTTTTAACAAAGTATGAATCACAAAAACACAAGAGGAGGGGTATTCGATGAAATTTAGAGATCTATTTGAAAAATGGCATTTAGATTCACTAAAATTAAATATCAAATTCCTAGAAGCGGAATTCAAGCCTGGTGATAAAGATAAAGATGCAGCCTGGGCTCTTTATATTGAACTTTTGACTAGAGTTACAACACAAACATTAAGTGATGATGAGGGAAATGAAGAGTGCGCTTTAGATAGCATTTATTCAATTTTTCCTACAACAAGAGCTATTTTAAAAGAATATGGTCGTGAGTGTATTCAATTCACAAAAGTTGCCGTAGTTGTGTTAAATCAGATTGTTCGTCCTTTTACTGCAAAATGGCATAAAATAAAATTAAATGGGCTATTAGCTGAAAAAAGTGCTGAATTTAGAATGGATTTGAAAGAACTCCAGCCTAAACTTCTTTACTATACAAAAATGTTGAGTGAAATTGCTGAAGTTGAGGATTTTTCTGGTTTAGTAAATCCGATGGTGGATTAAAAATTTTTTTATTTATCTCTGAAAAAGACTGTATATATTATGGCGAAATATTTTAAGTTAAGTTTAAAAGAAGATGATTTTTTTAAAGAACATATGAAAGATTTACAAAAAGGTGAAATCTATTCATATGATGAATTGGTTTCAATGGGAGAAGATGATTTTGCTCCAAAGAAAATGTTGATTCAAAAAAAATTAAAGGATTACCTTTTGCCTCAAAAAAATGGTTGTGTAGATTTATCTAAAATTCAGGAAGATTGGTTTCCTCATATAAATGATTATGATATTTTTATATCTCATTCACATGCGAATGAGAAACTTGCAATTGCATTTTCTACTTATTTAAAGGAATATTATGGATTATCATGTTTTATAGATTCTCTTATTTGGGGAAATGTTTTTGAGTTGCAAAAAATTATAGATAAAGATTATGGCTATAGTGAAAAGGATAAAAATGGTAATATTCTAACATATTCATATGAAAAGAGAAATTTTACAACAAGTCATGTTCATCTTATGCTAAATACTGCTCTAATGCAATCTATGCAGGCTGCTAAGCTTTTCTTTTTTTTAGAAACACCAGAATCGATTAATTTTAAAAATATTAAAGATGAATGGACATATTCTCCGTGGATTTATTCTGAACTAAGTAT
This sequence comes from Fibrobacter sp. UWB3, assembly GCF_002210405.1. NCBI lineage: Bacteria > Pseudomonadati > Fibrobacterota > Fibrobacteria > Fibrobacterales > Fibrobacteraceae > Fibrobacter > Fibrobacter sp. UWB3. The sequence continues at coordinate 26,667 of NZ_MWQJ01000017.1, read as the reverse complement.
GAGTAAATCAATGTATGAAATCGAAAAGACTCCAAAAATGCAAAATTTTTGTGAATGTGTGAGTCGCCCTACAAAAATTCCATTAATTCAGAAGGCTCAGACATCTCATTTAATTCCTATAACTAAATCGAAAATTGATGATATTTGCAATAAAAAAACAGGTGAAAATGCTTTATCATCATTAAAAAATTATGTATCACCTTCCTCTCAAAGTTATTCTAAGACTTTAAGAGTTTTATATGAAAATGGTAAAAAGTCAATTCGTTAAAAATTAAAAGATTATTGTTATTTAGTAGTTCATTTTAGAATGTATAATACTGATTGGAATATTTATTAATATTTTTATATGAGTTTTTTTCTTGTGGTTGAAAAATGAGTGATATTATTTCAAAAATAGCTAATAGGATATATGACTTATTTGTTGTTAATCCATATGCAATTGCAATTCAACAAAAAAATGGTGCATATTTAACCAAATACGTCAAATACGATGCATCTGTTTTAGAAGCAATGTTGTATTCAAAGGGCGCGGCGGGATGTTATCAGCAGGGCTTTAGAAATGCTTTGATAAAATGGATTTGTCTTGATTATGATTGTAAAGATAAAGAAAATCCTGATTTAGATGGTTTGTATGATTATATAAAAAAAAATATTTTACAACGTTTAGATGAATATAGTATTAGATACTTAACTGAATTTTCTGGACGAAGAGGAATTCATGTTTGGATTATATTTAATACTAGGTTTGAAAAAAGAACTGGCTATCAAATTTTAAAAAAAATTTTAGAAAATTTAGTTCTTGATAGAGAAAAGTATGATTTGGATGAATTTCCAGCTTCTGACTCTGCGAAAAATAATAAAGTTGGTAAACAGGTAAAATTTCCTTTGTCAACTCATCAAAAGGGTGAACAATCGTTCTTTTTTAAAAACGAATTTCAAAAAAATATTCCATTTTCCAATGATTTTTTTGAAAAACAATATCAAATACTTAATGCTTATCAGGAAAATTCATTGGAAGAGATTTGTTCTAAATTGGATATATCCTTAGCATCGGATAAAGTTTGTATTGAAAAAAACAAACGTTATAAAATTTTGGATAATTGCGAAATTACCGTAGAACAAGTTGTGTCGACTCTTTCTAAAACAAGAGTATTTAAGGAAATTTTTTTGCGGATTTTCAATGGAAAACCTCATTCTAATGATTGGTTTGTAATTTTAGGTACTATTGGTTTTTTTGATAAAAATGGTGATTTAATTAAAGCTATTTTTTCGCAGAGTGCCGCATATGACGAAAAAATAACTGAAAAAAATGTATTCAAATGGAAAGACAAGTATTTCCCTGCAACATTCGGACATTTATATAGACTTTATAATTTATCAATAGAAGAAAATTTGGATCCAGGGGAAACTGGTATAGACCTTTTAATAAGAGACGGTCTTATTTCGGCGGATGAAATTGTATATGATAAAAAAAAGGAATTAGAGTTTGTTAGTTCTGTTGAATTAACTTTGAAAAAAGAAAAAAAATATATATGCATAAATGATGAAAATATTGTTATAAGCATATGGAATAAATTAAAATTATATTCTTCTTACGATTGTAAGGAAATAGAAAAATTGTATAATAAAATAAAAAGCGGAAAGAAAATATTATACAATCCTAAAGGATTTGTTGTATTTGAAAGAAATGAATCTCCGGAAAAGCAAAGAATTTTGATTTCCCTAAATGCTTATGAACGTATATTAACTACTCATTTATCTCTTGATTTGGCTAATTCATTGAATGCTAATGATAGTGAAGAATCTTTTAGTTATAAAGTATCTTTTTGTTCTTATTATGATATTTTTGATAATTGGTATACTTCATGGGGAAATTATATAGAACGAATAAAAACATATATTGAAATGCCGTTTATGAAAAAATGGGGTGTCATTACTCTTGATATAAAAAATTTTTATGATTCTATAGATTTTAATGCTGTGTATGATCTATGTAAAAGTGATCTTAATGATGAACAAAAGAACGAGTTTACTTTTTTGATAGAATATAATGAACGGTTGATGAGAAAAGTAAATCGCTCTTTGTCTAGGAGGGGAGTGCCGCAGGGACCGGCATATGCACGAATTATTTCGGAATTATTTCTTGATAAAATATTATCTAAAAGATCGTATATGCATATTCCTGCTCGAGATTATAGGCTTTATCGATATGTAGATGATATTATACTATTTTATAAAGAAAATATAGATGGCCAATTATTATATAATGAGATTAAGTCTTTACTCTTGAAAAATGGATTGAAGTTAAATACTGAAAAAAGTCGATGTTATGGGCCTATATCGTTGTTGTCGGCTGATGACATTAATGTTTTGTTGAGAAAGGATAAATACAATTATTTATATCAAAAATCAGATATGAATATGCTTTTATCAGAAAATGAGAAAAGAAAAATTTTTTTGAGTTATGATGAAAAAAAATTTCGTATAGAGGATGCTGCCTATATTTTTAGTGAAAAAACTGAGACATCATATATTGAAAAATATTATAAAAAACATGCAAAAGAGATGTTCGAGTCGATATACGGAAGAGGTAGTATTTTTAGAAAAATATATGAATATTTATTTTCAAATGAAAATGTTTTAAAGGATTTTCTAAAAAATAGATATTACGAAAGAATTCCTATTAATAGCTTGAATTTTAAAAATTTTATAAGTTCAATGTATTTGAAAATTCAAAGTAATAGTTATTATAAGGATTTGTTTACTTGGTTGTGTGATAATTATTTAAATACGTTATCTAAAAATATAGAGAGCGAAGAGAAAACGGTAATTCATTCTTTGTTAAAATGGAGAAATTGTGATGACTTGTAATGAACATTTGCAAATATTTATTGATTGTTTGCTGCTAGAGAAAATCAAAAAAAAAGTATTGTTAGATGCGTTGAATTATATTATTTCTTTAAATTCAAAAGAAATAAATAGAAATTTATTAAAAGTAGATGAATTGTTTTGTATTTGTGTTCAGAAGTTAAATCAGGACAATATTGATGAAGAAATTATTGAAGGAATTGATTGTGCATTTGAAAATATCCGATATAAAGACAAAAAAGAAGAAGACATAAATTATATTATTGTAAAGTTTTTATCACAAGTAAAAGAACTTGCTTCTGATAATGATTGCCCTTCAGACGAATTGATGAAAAATTATGAAAATCTTTGCGATAATTTGGATAAGATGCATGAAATATTTCAAATAAAGAAAAATGGTGTATTGTTATTTCCGATAGGAAAATTGTTAAATTTTGTTATAAGAAGTGAAGATTTTATTTCGAACGGGTTAAATATTGTTAATATAAATACAATATTGATTGCGTTAGAAATATTTAAGCGTAATGATGGTATAGTTAAGAAAATTGATAAAATAATCAATAAAAGCAATCTGGAATGTTTAAAACATTTGAGAAATCCAAATGTGAAAAAAGTTGGAGGAGATAATGGCTGGAAAGATAATTTTAAAAAAAACGGCTCATTAACTCTTCTTATTCCTCATAGGGATTCTTTTGATATATATGTACGTCATGAAAAAAAAGAATATTTTAATGCACCCTTGTTGAATGATTTTTCTTTGAAAGAAGAAATAAATTCAAGGGGAGAGCCTATTGCTTATTATTGTATAATCTCAAATGAAAAAACAGTTAAAATAGAAAATGTCGAAAATTTATTAAAAACTTCCAATCTTTTAGATTTGCATAAAGCATGCAAAATGATTTTTTCTGAAAAAAAAATGAATGTTTTTTTAGAAAATTCATTTATACGAGTCGGTTCTGAATTAAAAATCACAAATCCATTTTTAATAAACGATAGGTTTATTGTATTAAATGGTCAATCGTGGATTGCAAATGCGAGTAGTTTGCTAAAGAATGTTTTAAAGCCTTTTTTCCTTTTGAGAGTTGGTCGTGGCTTTGATTACATTATGCTTGGATCAATATTTAAATTGTTAGAGTATGATTCAAAACCGATAGATGATATGTTTGATCTATTGAAGCATCCTCAAAAAAATTTACAAGAATCAATAATAGAAGCATGGCTAAAAAAAATTGATGATTCAGATGATTATGTAACGAACATAAAAAATCTTCAAAACGATTATTTTGAATCAATTCGATATGCTCAAAGGAAGTCTTTTATATTAGAAAAAAAATTTAATGATTTTTTATGGCTTCCTTATAAGTTTCCATCAAAAATTATAAAAAAACATGTAGAAAAAATGTATGAGTTAACTGATTGTAAGGAGGTAATCAAAATTTCTTCAAATGAAAATTTTGAAGAAAGAATAGAGTATAGAGATGCAGATGGCCAAACTATAGTATCCTCAAAAATATCCTTTAGTGATAATCCCGAAATTGTAAATAGAGAATTTTACGCAATTCGTGATAAAGAAACCGGAAATATAGAATACAAAGTGGATATTGATGATTTATATCATATAAAGGAAAAAGTTGATAAAGACAATTTAAATTTCATTGATGCAAATATACCATCTTTAATTTATTCTAATCAGATTGAAGATGTTATAAATTTAATGAAATTGCAAAAGAATGCGCTAATTGAAAGCAGTGGATGTGCGGATTTTGAGTCTGTAGCTTACTTAAGGTTGTTAAATCATTTGTTATATTGTGGTTTTTTTTATAAAGAGGAAAGTGAAGAAAAGCGTGAAGAAAAATGTAAAAGGAAATGGGAATCATTTTATAGTCTTATAACGACTCATCAGTGCATATCATTTAGGAATGCAAGAAACGATATTTCTGAGTATGACAAAAACAATACTCTTATTGTGCCAAAGGAACGCCGAAATACAGATAACGCTCTTGTATCAATTTATGATACTTATATTCATAAATCGTCTAAACGTGTGAGAGATTTTTTTAGTAGAGATATTTATTGGAATAAATTATCACATAAATATTGCTTAGAAACAGGCGAAGAGATAAAAAAAGTTGTAATTCTTTTTGATACGCTTCAGTCGGGATCTTCAACAGAATGTATTTTGAATGCTTATTTTGACAGTTCTAATGATAATGAATACAAAGATAAAATTTGTAAATTTTATGTTGATGGTAAAGAAATAACTCTTAAAAAGGTTATAAGCAATAATAGAGCCTCGCTAGAGGTTGTGTCATTATATGGGAGTAAAGAGGGAAAAGAAAGAATTGATGCGTATATACAGAGTTCAAAGGGACCCTTAAAAAATGCAAAAGAAATTATATGTTTGCATAAAATCACAACAAAAGCAGATGCAGCTTTTGTTAAGCAAATAGAGGATGTGTATCCTAAAGATGATAGAGACAAAGAAGATGATTTGCCTATAAAAGAGGGAAATTCAGTAATAATTAGAGAATTTAATCAGCCCAAACGTAATATGTTCCCTAATAAATTGCTAGACCCTGCTTGTGTTGCTGCTATTTTAGTAAAAAAGCCTGAATTTAAGAATAATAATCGGTAAAGTATTGTATAAAAAACCGGTCATCGTTCATCACGATGACCGGTTTAAATGCTTTTAGCAGGTTTAGATTTTACTGGATGGGGCTTAAAGCCCCTTCACTTTGGGATCGGTCATATTCACACACAAGTGTGTCTGCGACTCTCGCCATGTGTGGATTCTTCGCTACGCTCAGAATGACGGTTTTGCTTTAGATCCTTCGCTCAGGATGACACATTCTCATATCTCAAAGCGAGCTTGCGAGCGACCTCATCACTCACACCTCACTTCCCTATCCCCTACTTTATATCAAACTGCACTTTCGGTGCGGTGCTTGCGCCGGCGTCAGCGGAGAAGAGGGCTTTCGGGGAGGCGCCTGCGAAACCTGCGACGATGTTTGTCGGGAATTGGCGAATGGTGGTGTTGTAGGCCTGCACTGTTTCGTTGTAGCGCTTGCGTTCGACGGCGATGCGATTTTCGGCGCCTTCGAGTTGCACGCGGAGTTCCTGGAAGCTTTTGTTGCTCTTGAGATCCGGATAGTTTTCGGAGACGGCCATGAGGCGCTGGAGGGCTCCGCTGAGGGTGCCTTGCATTTCCTGGAATCGCTTGAGTGCGGCTTCGTCATTCATGAGGCTTTCATCGAGTTTGACGGTTCCACCCATGCGGCTGCGCATGTCCATGACTTCGGTGAGGGTGCTCTTTTCGAAGTTGGCTTCGCCCTGCACGGTGCTGACGAGATTCGGGATGAGGTCAAAGCGGCGCTGGTAGGTGTTTTCGACTTGTGCCCACTGTGCCTTTACGCCTTCTTCGAGAGCGATGATGTTATTGTAGGTGCCGATGCCCTTCCCTACGATGATGAGCAGGATGACGACTACAACTATAACGGCGATTAAAGCTTTTTTCATAAATTCTCCAGTTTTACTGCGTTAATATACAAATTTCGGGATGTGGCAAAGTAATGGCAAATGTTACTGGATCCTTCGCGTTGCTCAGGATGACACGGCGTGGAACAGGAGATTCCCGCTCGGGGGCGGGAATGACAATGCTGATTGTGCGCGGTTCCTTTTCCCGTCTCCCCTACTTCACCACTAGCGATTTATCGTAGATGTACTCGACTTCGTCGGGGGTGATGCCGCCGGGAACGAGGTCAAGTTTGGAGTGATTTGTTTTCATCGCGGTGGCGAACTTGTCACGCAATTCGCGTGTGACGGTGCATGTGCCGATGAGCTTGCGGAGCATTTTTGCAAATTCCTCGACGTTTTTGAGTCCCAACAGCGAGAGGATTTTTTCGACATCGGCCGGAACTTTCTTTTGGCAGACTTCGACGTAGGCGGCGAGGAAGTAGCCTACGGCGGGGCCGTGCGGCGTGCCTTTGCTGAGCGTAAGGTCATAGCTCATGCCGTGCGGTACGGCTGTGCTTGTCATGGCGATGGACATGCCGGCAATTGTCGAGGTGTACATCAGTTTTTCGTACAAACTTGCATCGATGGGCGCGGCATCTTGTGTCGCTTTTCGCGCAGCGGCATTTCCCCTGGCAGGCGCGGCATTTCCCGAATCATTTTTCGTAGCATCATTTTCAGAGGCGAGGAGCGCTTCTTTGCATTCTCCCCAGAGCTTGAGACCGTATTCGGGGCACATGCGGTTGAGCATGTTCGAGTGAACGTTCAGGATGCTTTCGACCATGTGCGCGAGCGCATCGACGGCGGTGTTCACAATCAGCTGCTTTTTGGCAGAGGCGAGATATTTTCCGTCAACGAGTGCGAGCACCGGGAAAATTCGGTGCGGGATGCTCTTCTTTAAATTGATTTTATGATTTGTGATGATGGCGACCGGCGTTGCTTCGGAGCCTGTTCCGCAGGTGGTCGGGACAGCGACAACAGGAGCGTGGTTAAGCGGATGACTCGGCGCTTTGTGTAGTTCATCAGCATCCAATTCCGGATTTACGAGGAGAATCGCCATAGCTTTAGCGGCATCGATAGCGGAACCTCCCCCAATGCCGATGATGAATTCGGCGCCGAATTCTCGGGCGATTTTTGCGCCTTTCCCTACGGTATCGGTGGACGGGTTTTCTTCGACTTCATCAAAAATCTGGTAGGCGACTCCCCCAGCGTTCAGGACTTCGGTCACGTCGTTTAGGGAGCCGTTGGCTTTGGCGGAGCTGTGTCCGGTCACGATGAGTGCGCGCTTCCCGACGGCGAGCAAATCTTTCGCGTGGTTTTTCACGCATTCCTTTTCAACGTAAATATCGGTAGGTACGTAAAATTGCATGGAGTCTCCTTACAGCATCAGCCATTCTTTATTGAACCATTGGAAAAGTCGCGCCTGTTCGGTGCGGTTCTTGATGAGCCACTGCGCAAATGTCGGGCGGTCGATGGGTTCACAAATGGAATAAATGAATGCGTCTACGAGTCTTTCGCGGATGAGGCCCTGATAAAATCTTTGAATCGGGTCATTGATTTCGTCGGTGAAGGCGACAAGTTTGATAATTTTCTCGAGAACGTGAATCAGGAATTCCGTTTGCTGCGTTGCATTTGAATCCTTGTCGTAGAGTTTGCGTGCACCGATAGAATCTGTGGCGAGCATGGTCTGGATAGCAAGTAAAAATTCGTTGTTGACGGTGGAATCGCTATCGGTTTGCTTGATGTTCGGCGTGTTCATTTCGACGGCATTGTCCTTTTTCAAGACAAGGTATTTGGTCTTGCCATAAAGCCTTGAAAGATTGTCGCGGATGATTTCACCTTTTTTAGTAATGAATGTCGAGTACATGGTGTAACCGTAGAATTGTGGCCATTTTCCTAGTTGGCTTGCAAGGAATCCCATGTAGTAATAGCTGCCTTCATGCGTGCGGGAATTGTTGATGCTCCGTTTGACCCAGGCGTAGGCGCTGTCAGCGTTGTTCATGCGCATGTACGTGATGGTCGCATTGTATGGAATGTTGAACGAGTTTGGCACCTTGGCAAAAGCTTCGCGATAGACGGCGAGCGCAGAATCTGGCATGCCTTTGTCGTCGTAAACTGTTCCGAGCAGGCTGTAGAGATTTTCTTCGATGCCTTCGGTTTTCAGCTTTATGGCGGCTTTGGCGTAATGGAGCGACTTGTCTAAATCGCGCTTGGCATGGTAAGTAAAGGCCATTTCGTATTTGACGAGGGCGCTCTTCGGATCTTTTTTCTCGGCTTCCTTGTATTTGGCGAGAGCTTCGTCGTACTGACCTTGTTCGTGAAATTGCACGCCTTGATCGACGAGATTTTTTACGGCTTCGGCCTTGGAAACTTTGGGCGCTGCGAAAAGTGTCGTGGCGATAGCTAAAATGAGAGCGATAGATTTTTTCATGATAAGTTAGTTTTTGAGAAGGGCGCTATAGAAGTTACGGACGTCATCCCAGCGGTAGTATGGGGCGGCGGGGCATTGTGTTTTGTCCGCGGCCTTGCATTCGATGGGCAGAGTCTGTTCAATTTCATTGTACAAAATTTTGACGAGGATGGGCTTGTTTTTTGATTTGTAGAATACCATTTGCAGGTTTGCTGCCATCGGGATGATTCTAAAATCGTTCCACTGTTCGTGCAATTTGGAAAGGTCCGAGACTTTGGCATTTGCGACGGGCAACTGCATGAGGGCGGATAGCGGGAGGAGTGTGGCGTCGTGGCCAAAGCGGAGCGTGGCTGCAATCGGCGCTTGGGTGGCGCGGGCATTTATCATTGTATCTACGGAAATTGCTTCGTCGGCTTCTTCCAAAATGTTTTGGAGCGTAGGCTTTGCAAAGTTGAGTCCATCGGGGCGGTTGATGAGCGGGCTTGTGCCTTCGAGACTGTACCACCAGGCGTTTTGCGCTTTCCAGCGTGCAATTTTTTCTTCAGTTGTGAACAAGTTTACAAATGTGTCCGCGGGTACTTTGGCGGCTTGGGCGATTTTGTCGAGTAACGGTTTATCCATCCCTTGGAGCGATGTTGCAATTTCAAAGAAGTGATTGTAGAACCCGTTGGTGTCTACGTTATTTGCAACGTATTTGTAGTCATTGAACAGCTTTTCTAGGAACTGTTGCGGATTGACGTTTTTCCAGAGCTTGTCGCTTTCGTCTGTGTACGTCTTGACTTTGGAATAGTCGAGCTTGCCCCAGTCAAAGGCGCTGATGAACTTCATGTAGCTTTTGCCGGAGATGAGTTCGGAATGGATTTTCGGGTTCAGCGAACGGAGTTCCCCGATGAAGGCGGCCATGCTCACGATGCAGCGACCGCTCGTGCTCGCATATGACCTGACATACGGCGTGACTTTTTTTCCGCCGACGTTCCAGTCCTTAAAAACTTCCCCAAAATTCTTGGACATGCGGTTTGCAATCCCTTCATGCTGCTTGACGCCCACTTGCGTGAGGTCTCCTTTGCGGGGGGCCGCCTCGTCTACGAGGACTTTCGTGTAGGCGAGTGCCTGTTTGCCGAGCTCGGTGAGCTTTTGGGCGGAATCTGCCTTGGCGAGAGTTTCAAAGAGATAGGTGTACTCTTCGCCACTGTGGTGGTAGCGGCTGCCGTGACGCCCGTAATGGCTGATATAGAAAGGCTTGTAGCCGGCGGGAGCCTTCGTATATTTAATATTTGCAGGTTCCGGGTACACTAAATAGCCACTAGAAGTGAATTCAGGATGCTTGGCGAGTTCTTCATCGCTAACTTGCGCGTTCACGGGTGCAGTAAGGAAAAATCCCGCTGCGAGTACAAAAATCCCTTTTGCAAAATCCAATTTTTTCATGTCTCCAATATAATATATTGGTGTTGCGGTGTGAGTAAACTAAATCGTTAAAGCATGTAATCCCCGTAAAAACGCACTTTAAAGGGGCTTTTCAACTTGAAACGAAAATATATTTGGCACATCTTTTGCTAACTTTTACCACGTTTAATTTTTAATCAAGGACAACCATGAGCATTGTAGATACAGTACTCCATAAGATTTTTGGTACACCTCATGAACGTAAGGTGAAACAGCTCCGCCCGGTGATTGCAAAGATTCACGAAGCCTGCAAGGCTCTCGCAACGCTTGATGACGCGGAACTTGCTGCAAAGAGCGCCGAATTCCGCGAAAAACTGAATAATGGAGCTACCCTCGACGATATCAAGGTTGATGCCTTTGCCGTATGCCGCGAAGCTTGCGACCGCCGTCTCGGTATCTTCAACATCTTCAAGCCGGAATTTGGCTTTGACTTTAGCCGCCTCGGCCCGGAACTCCAGGAAGCCGTGAACAAGGCTAAGGCAGAACTCGAAAGCGGAAAGAACGAATGGGAAGTCTACCTCCCGGCTGCCCTCTACGCTAAGGTTCGCGAACTCTATCCGGATTCTGTGAAGCCGTTCCGTATGTTGCCTTTCGACGTGCAGATGATCGGTGGCCTCGTGCTCCACGAAGGTGCCATCGCTGAAATGGCTACCGGTGAAGGTAAGACGCTTGCCGCTGCTCTCCCGGTTTACTTGAACGGTCTTTCTGGCCACGGCGTGCATGTGGTGACGGTGAACGATTACCTCGCTGGCCGTGACGCTAAGCAGATGGGCTTGGTCTACAAGTTCCTCGGCCTTACGGTTGGTCTTATTGTGAATGGCCTTGATGCTGAACAGCGCCGTCAAAGCTACAACTCCGACGTGACTTACGGTACCAACAACGAATTCGGTTTCGACTACCTCCGCGACAACATGGCTGTTGAACCGAACCAGCTCGTGCAGCGTGAACTCAACTTCTGTATCGTTGACGAAGTGGACTCCATCTTGATCGACGAAGCCCGTACGCCGCTCATCATCAGTGGTCCTGCCGAAGACGCTACCGAAAAGTATGCAAAGGCAAACGAAATTGCAAAGCAGCTCGTCCGTAATAAGGACTTCTCTGTCGACGAAAAGGACAAGAACATCCAGTTTACCGAAAAGGGCGTGCTCCACATCCAGGACTTGATGCACATTACGAACCTCTATGGCGAACATGCCGACTGGGTTCACTTCCTCGATAACGCTCTCCGCGCTTGGTACCTCTTCGAAAAGGATGTCGACTATATCGTCCGTGACGGTGAAATTATCATCGTCGACGAAAATACGGGCCGCTTGATGGAAGGCCGCCGCTACTCCAACGGTATCCACCAGGCCATCGAAGCCAAGGAAAACGTGCAGATCCGTCGCGAAAACCAGACGCTTGCGACGATTACGTTCCAGAACTACTTCCGTATGTACAAGAAGCTCTCCGGTATGACTGGTACGGCTGAAACCGAAGCAACGGAATTCATCAAGATTTACAACATGAACACGTGGGTCATTCCGACAAACAAGCCGTGCATCCGTAAGGACTTGCAGGACCTCGTTTATAAGTCCGAAGATGCCAAGTGGCGCGCCATTGTTGCAGAAATCAAGGAACGCCATGCGAAGGGCCAGCCGCTCCTCGTGGGTACGGCTTCCATTGAAAAGTCCGAAATCCTCCACGGCATGCTCGAAAAGGAAGGCATCCCGCACGAAGTCTTGAACGCCAAGAACCATGGCCGCGAAGCTGAAATCATCCAGTACGCCGGCTACAAGGATAAGGTGACGATTGCAACGAACATGGCTGGTCGTGGTACTGACATTGCTCTTGGACCGGGAGTGACTGAACTCGGCGGTTTGCATGTGCTCGGTACGGAACGCCATGAATCTCGCCGTATTGATAACCAGTTGCGCGGTCGTTCCGGTCGTCAGGGCGACCCGGGTTCTAGCCAGTACTTCCTCTCCCTCGATGATAACCTGATGCGTATCTTCGGTGGCGACAACGTCAAGAACCTCATGAACCGTTTTGGCGTGGGCGAAGACGAAGTGATTACTCACCCGATCGTTTCCCGCTCCATCCGTGGTGCTCAGCGCCGCGTCGAAAGCCAGAGCTTCGATATCCGTAAGCACTTGCTCGACTACGATAACGTGATGAACGAACAGCGCAAGGTGATTTACGGACTGCGCCGCCGCATCTTGAACGGTGAAGATATCCGTGACGAAATCATGAACCGCATCGAAGACGCTTGCGATATCAAGGTTTCTAACTACATCCCGGCAAAGAGCTATGCGGAACAGTGGAACCTCGAAGGCTTGCACGAAGACTTGCAGCGCACGCTCGGCATGGAATACAGCCTTACGCTTGAAGATGCTGTTTCGAAGACGCCGGAACAGGTGCTCGATGAAATCATCGACCTTTGCAAGGTGCGTTACGACAAGCTCACGAAGATTATTCCGGATGCCGACTTCCGCAATATCGAACGCCGCTTCCTCCTCATGACGATTGACCAGGTGTGGAAGGAACACTTGTATGCTATGGACCAGCTGAAGGATGCTATCCGCTTCCACGGATACGCCCAGAAGGATCCGCTGATGGTCTACAAGAACGACGGCTTCAAGATGTTCGAAAGCTGCATGGAAAAGATTGCAACGCTTACGGCTCTCCGCATTTTGAACATCCGCATCACGCTCCCGAACGGTGTGACGGTTTCTCCGGACCAGCTCCAGCTCAAGAGCCAGGAACAGATCGATGCCGAACGCAAGGCTGCTGAAGAAGCCGCCGCTGCCGCAGGTAACGCTGGCGATGCTAATGCAGAAAGTCATCCTGAGCAAAGCGAAGGATCCAGTGAAGGTTCTTCCGAACAGCTGAGTGCCGAAGGCGCAAAGGCCGCAGGTCTTGCCGGTCAGGCTGCTTCGTCCGAGACGAACGCCCTTTCTGAAGATCAGCAGGCACAGCCGATGCCGCAGAGCGCACTCCCGGGCACTCGCCCGAACCGCTCCGCTGCTGCTAACGCCGCCCTTGCTGCCGCCGTGAAGCGTGCCCAGCAGCAGGCTGGTGCAAAGCTCGGCCGCAATGACCTCTGCTGGTGCGGTTCTGGCCTTAAGTACAAGAAGTGCCACGGCAAGGACGTTGAATAATTCGGAGTTAAGAGTTCGTAATTCGGAATTGTCATGCCCGATTTAATCGGGCATCTCCTTCCAAGAATCGCGAGCACTCCCGCATAAAACGTAATTGAAAAATCCTCGGCTTCCCCGCCGAGGATTTTTTTACATCCATAAAAAAAGCGAGATATTCAGTTTGTTTTGAATAAATAAGAATTCGTCGAGAGAATAAAGCGTCGGCCAAGGTATATTCTTCGCAGTAGCGTGCAAAACGAGTGTTGCGACGGGCTGCTTGCAGACCGGCATAACCGAGTGAAGCCGCTGACGCCGTAGGCGTCAACTCCGAGCTGGGGCCCCGCCCGCATGATGTACTTTTATGAAATAAGAAAAAGCCATTGGCGCTCAGCCAAAAAATTTTTGCATATTTGTTCTTATGAAAACTGCGAAGAATTTTTTTAGCCTCGAAGGCATTGATGGTTCCGGAAAGTCCACACAAATCGACATGCTCGTCCGCGTGCTGGAATCCGAAGGCCACAAGGTCGTGAGGCTGCGCGAACCCGGTGGCGCCAAAATTTCCGAACGCATTCGCGAGCTCTTGCTTGACCCCGCTTTCAAGGGCATCATGGCAGACGATACCGAACTCTTGCTGTACAATGCCGCCCGTGCCCAGGTGATTCACGAAATCATTAAACCCGCACTCGATGCAGGGAACATCGTCATCGCTGACCGTTTTGCATGGAGCACATTTGCTTACCAAGGTTATGCCCGCGGGCTCGGTGCTGATAAAGTCCAGCGCCTTACGGAACTCACTTGTGGAGGCTGCTTCCCGGAACTCACTGTAGTTCTCGACTTGACCGTCGAATCAAGCCGCAAGCGCATGGCTATTCGCGGTGGCGCCCCTGACCGCCTCGAAAGCGAAAAGGCTGAATTCTTCGAGCGTGTCCGCGAAGGTTACCTCGCTGCAGGCCGCGATTATAGCGATTGCGTGAGTGTTGTCGATGCAGACCGCACTCCCGACGAAGTACACAGCGATGTCCTTTCACTTATTAAAGCGAAACTGAAATGATCTTTTTCTTCATACTCATCTTTGGCGTATTCTTCCTGTTCTTTAACGTGAGAATGGTGGCGCCCGGAATCAAAGGGAGCGTCATTGCCGGTATTTCGGTAATCCTCCTCCCCCTCTGTTTCTTGTTTAGAACAACTTATTTTGCATCGCTTGGCATGTCGTTTTTTGCGGTCTGGCTTAGCGAGGCACTTTTCCTCTATATCCTTTGGTGGATTGCTCGTGGCATCCGTCGCGCTGTCGTCAAGAAGCCGCTCGATCAACGCGTCGCCATTTCGGTGGCGAGACTTTTGTTCTTTGTTTCCGTTCTCTTGACGGTCATCTTCCGCATTGCAGGCACAGGTGCAAACGACAATTTCCATGTTCGCGAGTTCAAGATTGCCGTCCCGACAGAAAAGGAATTTACGGCGTTCTTCTTTAGCGACCTCCACATCGATCCGCTTTTCAAGCGCGAAAAGATGGAACGCATTGTGCATGTAAGCGATAGCCTCCACCCGGACCTGGTGCTTTTTGGCGGTGACTTCTCGGATGTCGTGGATTCGACACTTTCTGCCTGGGAGTACGACTTCCTGGTGCAAAAGCTTGCCGCGACCGCCAGGATGGCTGCGATTGCCATCGACGGGAATCACGAAGGGTTCCTCGAACGTGAAGGCAGCGACTTTAAAAAATGGATGCAGAATAACGGTTTCGTCGTGCTGGAAGACTCCACCGTCTGCACGCCGTTTGCCTGCATTACCGGCCGTATAGACCACAACGTTGCCAAGATTCGCGATATCGAGCGAAAGCCGCTCTTTGGCTTGCGCCCTACAGTCGAAGAATCGAAGCTCCCCTGGCTTCTCCTCGATCACCAGCCACGCGGAATCGAAGAAGACCACCCTGGCCGCCGTCCCGACTTTGCCATGTCCGGACACACGCATAATGGCCAGTTCTTCCCGGGAACGCTCATTATCAATTGGGTTTGGCGCCTTGCTTATGGAATTGGCGAACTGGATCAGGTCAAGTGGCTTGTTTCTAGCGGTGTCGATTCCTGGGGCCCCCCTGTCCGTATCGGTAGCGATACCGAAGTCTGGTTCCTCCGTTTTGTACCCGACAGACTGTAATGGCAGTCAGTGTCAAAATACATTAACTATATTTTAGCGAACTATGACTCTTTGTTTAGAATCGGATCAGTTAGAAACCGTGCAAAGGATTCTTGGACTCCATTTTGAGGGGTTCGAAGTTTGGGCGTACGGAACACGTGTCACGGGTGTGGATTTGACCCCGGATACGGATTTGGAATTGGCTGTCATTTCGGACTCCCCTATTTCTCTCGATGATATGACTTCGGTGGAAAAGGCATTTGTCGAAAGCGGACTTCCTTTCCGTGTTGATATCGTTGACTGGTCGAAGCTCCCCGAATCTCTTCAAAAGCAAATCAAGAAAGAACATTCAGTCGTTCAGGAGGCCGCCGATAGCTTCCAGTAAGACCGGCGAGGTTTAATTATGAATCGCTTGTTTCCTTTATTTTTAGCAGCAGTCCTCTCCACCTCTGTTTTTGCGCAGGATGATGTTGAACGCGTAAAGTCTGTGGTCAAGAACGGTCGCTGCTCGGATGCAATTGCACCGCTGCAAAAGATTTACAGCTCCTCGTTCCGCAAGATTGAAGGCGAAAAGGCTTCCGTGATGCTTGCCGAATGTTATTTGCGTACAGGCAAAAAGGATGATGCTTACGACGTGGCATCCCGCTTCCTGGAATACCATGTGAAGTCCGCCTACCGCGAACGAATGGAGCTTGCCCGCGCTGTTATTGATGTCGAAAAGGGCTCCGTGTTCGATGGTGTCGAAGCCATGCTCCGCGTGCTTTCTTATTCGACCAACCCGGCTGCAAGGTCTCGTGCTAAAGATGTCGCCATTCAGACTTTGGCCGCATCCCTCCTTACGGCAGACCAGCTTCAGGCTTTGCTTGAAAAGTATCCCGTTGATCGCGAAGTGATGGGTTGGATGCAGCTCCAGCTTGGTCGCGAATGCCAGAACGCCAAGCGTTACCGCGCTGCTAGATACTGGTACAAGAAGGTCCTCAAGACGACTTCTTCCGAGAATTTGCAGAAGACCGCCAAGAAGGGCATCAGCGCTCTTGAAGGTCTCGGCGCCGGTCTTCCGACTGTGCTCGTGCTTGCTCCGCTTTCCGGCGATTTTGCCGAATTCGGTGCCGCCGCTGTGCAGGGTTCTCTCCTCGCTTACGAACAGGCAAACCTCAAGGGCAAGGTGAACATAATCTTCCAGGACACGCACGCCGATGCCGCTATCGCTCTTATGCGTACGCAACGCGCTGTGAACCAGGACAGCATTATCGCTATTATTGGTCCTATCATGAGTGCTCCGGCAACGGCTGTCGCCGCTTGGCTTGGTGCAAACTTCCAGCATGTGCCGATGCTTACTCCGACTGCAACGGATGCTGGCATCGCAAAGCTTGGCCCGAACATCTTCCAGGTGAACCTCACCATGGACATCCTCGCCCAGACGATTGCGGACTTCGCTATCAAGTGCCTCGACATCCGCGAATTTGGCGTGATGAGCCCGCTCGGCGATTTCGGTACGGCCATGTCCGAAAGCTTTACCCGTGCTGTTGAACGTCGTGGTGGTGATGTTGTCGGCTTCCGCAATTACGAAGAAGGCCGTCCGGACTACAAGACGGAATTCAACCTCATGCGCGATGTCCGCTTCAATCAGGAAAACCGCCGTCGCAATATCGCTAAGGGCGTGAATGATCTGAACTCTGTGAATCCGCGTGACCGCAAGCTTTACCTCGCCGACTCTACCGTTGAATTCCCGGGCCTCTTCATTCCGGCAACAAATCCGGCAGATGCAGGTGCCATGGTGAGCCAGGCCGCATTCAACAAGGTTTCCGGCACATATCTCGGAACATCCGGCTGGTATGGTCGTGAACTTTTGATTCAGGGCAAGCGCCTTGTCGAAGGTTCTTACTTCAGCGTTCCGAGCATCGACATGAACAAGGGCAACACGGCTTACACGAACTTCGTGAAGGACTTCACGGCTCGCTGGGGCGTGGAACCGGGTGAAGACAAGGTAAGCGGTCTCAGCTACGATGCCGCAAACATCATCTTTACTTCGCTTGCCGCTGTGACGGGCAAAGACGATGACATGACGCATTACATCAATGCGACCAAGGACTTCAAGGGCATTTACGGTGACATCCAGTTCCGTCGCGGTGCAAATGCCAATACGAAGATTATTACGGTGAACAAGGGCAAGTTCGAAGTCGTGACGACCTGCGAACGCCAGGACAAGGCAAAAGAATCCGCCAAGTCCAAGAAAAAGAAGTAACGCACTCGTCGTCCTGAGGGCAAAGCCCGAAGGACCCAGTCAAGTCTTGATTTGCACTCGTCATCCTGAGCGAATGCGAAGGATCCAGTTAAGTCTAGTAGTTGCACAAGCTTTAAAAAAGAACCCTGCGGCTTTGCCACAGGGTCCTTTTGTTTCTGCCGCTACTGCGGCTATCACATAATATAGCTCCGTAAGGTTAGCTATTTGCGGCGATGCATGCCGCTACGAAATCTGCCGATTCACCTTGCTGGTAATAGGTGTAAAGGTTAGAGTCGTCCATGATGTCTTCTAGATTGACGCCGCTGGTGGAGGTCAGCTCGTCTTTGATGCGAGCCTTGAATGCCTGGAATCCCGTGTGGAGCAGGTAGTAGAGTGCTGCGGTCTGTGTTTTGTGGAGCATCTTCATGGTGGCCTCCATAGAAAAGAGTTGTTGTGGCACCTGGATGAATTCTTGTAAGTCTTCTTCTGATAACCACTTAGCTACATTTTTCTTGACAGACTGTTAATAAGATGTTTATTTCTTATTAACATCTATTGTATTTATACATTTTTTTTGCTCCGCAAACAAGCTCTGCCATATTCCAAAATGGAAGGTGGTATGGCGAAACAAAAGTTTCTAAATTGCGCTTATAATGTTTTCGAGAATCATCGCACCGCTTTTAATGGTTGCCGGCATTTCGTTTGCCGACGAACTTTCTTTTGCACTTTCTCCGGCGCAAAATGCACTTGCCGAACAGGTGACGCAAAAGACGATGGAACTCAATTACGTTGAAGCTTTCAATTTGGCCCGCAAGCTTCGCCTCGAAAACGACGGTGTCGGCTGCGTGTTCCAGAACATCATCCGCGTGAGCATGTACGACGACAAGGGCGATACGACATCGCTCAAGGTCGCCGCCAAGAATCTTGAAACCTGCAAGACCGAAGGTCTGTGGGATGCGCTCCGCAATTTCGAGATTGGCTACGTGCTTACCGAGACGGGCCACTCCGTTAAGGGCGCCATGCAGACTCGCTCGGCCGCAAGCCAGTTCGAAGATGCCAAGGATTATGAATCCAAGGCCTTCTATGCGATTTACGCGTACTATGTCGATAACAGCTTTGGCTGGCTTCCGTTCAAGTCCGACAATCGCGAGGCTTACCTCAAGATTCTTGATTCCGGCTCCCTGCGTTCGACACGTTTCTGGCCGTTGTTCCTGACGCCGCTCATCTGGATGCACTACGACCGCAAGGACTACAAGACGGGCCTTTCGCTTGCTGAACGCGGCCTCAAGAAGGCCCCGAATCATCCGGTGATGCTCCAGATCAAGGCCGATATGCTTTACAGGCTCGAACGCTACGACGAAGCCGCCGCTATTTACGAAAAGAGCGCCGCCGATTACCTCGAGCGCACAGGCAAGTCCATTCGCTATTGGTGTTCTATCTTGAACCTCATCCGCATCTATCACGATGCCGGTGATAATGCGAAGTCGGCAGAACAGCGCAAAAAGCTCAATGATCCGGACTATCAGAAAATGAAAAAGTGGATGCCCGGTTCGCTCATCGACGACCTTACCGATCGCAAGCTGATTTAGTTTTTAGCCATATCCCGTATTGTTTCTAAAAATTATCAAAAAAATATCGAAATAAATTCGGCAAAAAAGCGTGTTAATAAAGTAGAAGCTCATTAACACATCAGGAGGTTTTTTATGCCGAGCAAGTTGTCCGTTTTGCGGGTTGGCTTCTTTTTGGACGGTTATACGCTTAAGAAGGTCAACGAGTATTATCTCAAGTACCACAAGTTCCATTCCCGCCTGGATTTTAGAGAACTCAAGGGCTGGGTGAGGGATTACGTGATGAGGCTGTTTGGCCGTGAAGGGTGCATCGTCGAACTGGAGTCGCATTATTACCATCCGTACGAGAGGAGTTTTGACGTTGCCGAACCGACGGAGGAGAACGGTTTGGACCGTCTGGAAAAGCAGCTCATGCTCGCCGGGTTCGAGGTGCATTACAATGCCTCTGCAGATGCAAAAAAGCTGGGGCCGAACATGCAGCTTGTCGAGGACGCATATCTTTATGCGTATTACCGCAAGATTGATGTTCTCGTTTTGTTGAGTACGCAGGGGCAGTATTCATCATTGCCGGAACGGCTCAAGAGGGTGGGGGTTCCTATGCTTCTTTTGGGGTGGAATTTCGATTATGAGAGAGGGAATACCAAAGTGTTCTGGAGGACGGATTCATGCCTACGCGAGTTGAGCGGTTATTATGTCGCCATGGAGGAGGTCGCCGAAAAATACCCTCCTAAGCGTAGTGCCGCGAAAAATCTATTCATGCTGCCATATGGCATGCATTCATCAAAGAGGACGAATGTGTGGAATACGTACTTGCAAGAAATCATGGCTTCTCTGGACAATCCGGAACCTGAATGCAAGAGCAATTGCAGGTATGAAAAAAGCCCCGCGTTAGCGAGGCTCGGTTAGCATAAACTAATTGAATCTTAGATTTTGTCCAGCTGTTTCTTGGTCCAGGGACTTAAGAATGTCCAGCCTATGCGGAGACCCACGAACCAGGTATCGCCATCGTTGTCAGTGTTGAAGCTGTGCGTATCGAGCTTTTCACCTTCGACGTCAAGTTCATTGTAGCGTACGGCGCGGTAACCGCCATAGAGGCCGATGGAGAACTGTTCGAACTGGAGGCGGGCTTCGAGTTCGGAGTTGAATGTGGCGGCCATGGTGCTGTAGTAGCGGTCGCGCATGAGAGTTTGGGACTTGTTACTTTCGCTCGTGACAACGTAGTTAGAGGTAAAGTGGATGTTCATCATGTTGAAGCCGATACCTACAGCAGGGATCAAGTTGAAGAACGCGTCTTCGCCGAGAAGTTTCCAGCCGAACATCCAGTCGGCACCATAGTTAAACCAGCGTGCGTCGTAGAGGGGGAATGATGCTGTGCTGCCGGTGGGGACACCCGTGGAGTCCATAGCGTATGCGGTAACTGTGGATCTCGGTCTTTCGGATATCTGCGTGATGGCGAAGTTGATGCTGAACCATGTGAGGAACTGCTTGTACTGCGCACCGATATTGAAGTGGAGGTTGGGGTAGTACTTGTTGAACTTGCTGTATTTTGCGGAACCGTAGTAAAGGGAAGTGTCGGAACCGCTCTTGTACTTGAGGCCGCCAACTGCAAAGGGGACTGTGTTCACGTAGTCGTGGAATCCGGAGAACATGCCACGGAAATCACCGCCAAAAGAAATGAATCCGCGGATGTGGTCCTTGTCGTAAAATCCTTCTTCGGCAGCGGAGGAATTACTGGCAAATGCAAGAATGCTAAATACCGCGGCCAAGCACAAAGAGGCTATTTTTGTCTTCATAAAGGCTCTCTCCTAATAGGAATCTCAAAAAAGAGATATTAAGTCAAACAATAAAATACATTATCTTCCGGTTTTGTGCATGAAATTTTACGATAGATTGTTGAAAATCAAGAAATTAAGCCTGTTTTGCCATTCGTTCCATGGGTTGCGGTTTAGTTTTTCGGAATGTTTGCCTTGTGTTTCGCGTTCGGGTTTGCTATCGCTTTTGTGGGTTGGCGCCTTGGTTGGTGGGGTATTCCTGACTGGGTGCCGTGAAGAACCGAAGGATTTGCAGGCGAAAACGTCGGTGGAAAAGTGCAGCGAATCGGTTCAATTCGAATCGGTCGAGAGCGACTATTTCTCGATTGGTAAACTGTGCGGGGTGGATGTCGCTGTTGTGCGTTCCGTGGTCGGCAAGGATACGCTCGTCCACAAGTACGTGATGATGGATTCTGCTGCCGCAACTCTCGGAATGGATCTTCGCAGGCGTGGGTTCCCGGAAGATTGGCTCTCGGCAGTGGTGTTGCGTGTGCCGCTCAATCGTGTGGCAGCTCTTTCGACTTCGCAGGTGGGGTATATGCTTAGGCTTGGGCTTCGCGACAAGATTGTCGGTGTATCGGACGGGCAGTACATCGTGGATAGCATTTTGTATGAACGTGCAAAGAATAAATCTGTAGCGAGTATCGGTTACGATGCGGGCGCCTTGGAAAAGCTGATGGCGCTGAATCTGGACTTGGTGCTTGACTTTACTACAGGCGGTGATTACGATAACTACGAACAAATTGCACGCACGAATCTTCCGTTGATGCTTACGTCCGAGTGGCAGGAAAATACTCCGCTTGCAAAGCTGGAATGGATTAAGTTGTACGGAATCCTGTTCGGCGTTCGCCCGCTTGCCGATTCAATTTACAAACAAGAGAAGACAAAATACGAAACGCTAAAGGCTTTGATTGCTTCTACAGACTCCCTCTCGTCTCTCGTCTCTCGTCATTCGTCTGAACATTGCCCTAGAGTTCTCGCTGGCATGTCTTATGGCGGTGTGTGGCATGCTTCTGGCGGTAAAAGCTTTACGGCAAACTTGGTTCGCGATGCGGGAGGCTGCTATGTGTGGGCTTCCGATACTTCACGTGAACTCACGTTCTCTTTCGAAGAAGTCTATGCGCTTGCCGATAGCGTGGACATGTGGGTGAATCCGTCTGCGTTTGGTACTGTCGATGAAATTCTCTCGCTGGAGCCTCGCGTGAAAAATATCAAGGCATTCAGGGATAAGCTAGTTTTCCAGAATGATGGGCTTAAGGGCCCCGGGGCAGGTAATGATTTTTACGAAGGAGCCATCACGCGACCGGCGGAACTCCTCTGGAATCTTACAAAATGCATAAAAGGCTCCGTTCCGAGGTTAAATTCGATTGACACCAGTTACAAATGGTACAGAAATATCTATAATTTTTAGCGTATGATGTCACACACAGGTATTGGAGATTGGATTTCTGCTCAGTATGACCTCGGTGTACCGTTCTTGCAACAGGTGCCCAGGGAATATGCGGACTATCTGCTTTTAAATTCGCAGATTCGCGAATACGATGCTGGCGAAATCATCCTCCAGGGCGGAGTCGAAGGCGACTGCTTCTGCGTCTTGCAGAGCGGACGCGTTGTCATTTGCGGCCAGATTCTGTCCGATGGCCATTACAGCGCGCTTGCGACTTTGGAAAGCGGCTCCTGTTTTGGCGAAATGTCTATCCTGTGTGGCGAACCTACCGCCAATACGATTATTGCCGCCGAAGACGGCTGCACGGTGCTTCACATTCCGAAGGCGGAATTCCTGAAGTTCCTGGATAAAAATCCGAGTGCCTTGCTTTACCTTTACAAGGTGATGGCGGATCGTCTCCGTGCAAAGAACCAGGCGCTTGATGAATTCGAACGCTTGTCGCTTTTGGCTTCGGCGAAGGTTCTCCCGTTTATTGATTTTGCGCAGACGATGGAAAAGAGCCGCATTACTGGAACGGTCATTTGCGAATGCTCCGGTGAATCGGGCTTTATCGCTTTCCAGGACGGCCGAATCTGCTGTGCCAAGTGCGGCAAGCTTGCAGGTCCGGATGCACTCGAAAAGATGCTTTCCTGGGGTGACGAGACATTGTTCAAGCTGGATACGCATGTGATGCCCGACGTTATAAACATCAACCAGATGTCGGATACCACAAGCCTCATCCTTGATGCGCTCAGAAATATTGATGAAAAACAAAGTGCCCGTAAATAGGGCCAAATCGCTGCCCGCTCGTAGGGCAAAGGAAAAAAGATGAATTACGCAGACGCAGGAGTTTCCTTGGCACGTGCCGATGAGGCAATGGTCGGTGTCAAGAAGTCCGTCCGTACCACATTCAACCAGGGCGTTCTCGGCGACGTGGGCAACTTCGGTGGCCTGTTCACGCTGAACCACCTCGGCATGAAGGACCCTGTCCTCGTGAGCTCCGTCGACGGCGTGGGCACCAAGCTCAAGGTCGATATCGAAATGGGCACGCATGAATTGCCGGGCCAGGACATCGTGAACCACTGCTGTGACGATATCCTCGTTCAGGGCGCACGTCCGCTGTTCTTCCTCGACTACGTGGCTACGGGCCGTTTGGAACCGGGTGTCATGGACAAGCTCGTTGCTGGTATGGCTAAGGCTTGCCGCGAAAACGACCTCGTTTTGATCGGTGGCGAAACTGCTGAAATGCCGGGCTTCTACGGTCCGGGTGACTACGATATCTCCGGTACGATCGTGGGTGTCGTGGAACGCGAAAACATCATCGACGGGAAGAAGATCAAGCCGGGTACGATCATCCTCGGTCTCCCGTCCACGGGTCTTCATACAAACGGCTATTCTCTTGCTCGTAAGGTTCTCTTTGACGTGGCTGGCTACAAGGTCGACACTATGGTTGACGGCATGGACAAGTCCATCGGCGAAGCTCTTGCAACTCCGCACCGCAGCTACTATCCGAGCCTCATCGACCTCTGCAACAAGAAGAAGATTCAGGGCCTTGCTCACATCACCGGTTCGGGCTACCAGGGCAACATCCCGCGTATCCTTCCGGACAACGTTGACGTGATTATCGACCGCACCACGTGGGATCCTCCGATGATCTTCAAGCTCATCCAGCAGGCTGGCTCTGTTGAAAAGGACGAAATGTACTCCACGTTCAACATGGGCATGGGCATGCTTATCTTCATCGACCCGGCTGACAAGGCTGAAGTCGTCGCTCACCTCGAAGCTAAGGGTGAAAAGTGGACGCAGATCGGTGAAGTCGTCGCCGGCACCAAGCAGGTGAAGTTCCGCGACTAGTCATTAGTAGTTGGTCATTGGTTATTGGTTTAAATAATCGCGCCTTTGGCGCCTAACTAAGGCTGATGACTATTGGCTAATAGCTAATAACCAAAAGGCTTGCACGCAAGTGCGGCCTTTTTTTGTTCCAACTCACATAACAGCTTTCAAAAAACTTTTTTTCGTGCCTTTTGTTGGAATAAAATCTAATTTTTGACGAGGTGTGAAAAGGAAAAATATGAAAAAACTTTTACTGAGTTCTTTATTGGCTGCAGGTGCTTTTTCAATGTTCAGCGCCTGCTCTGATGACCCCGTTACCGCATCATCTCCGATTGCGGCTCCGACATCGAGCGATTCGGGTTACCCGGGTACTTCTAGCAGTTCTAGCGCAATTGCTCCGAACCCAGGCTCTAGTGGTTCTAATCCGCTTTCCAGTTCTTCTAGTGTTGTTCCGTCGAATCCGCTTTCGAGTTCTAGCGTGGTTGCTCCGGTTCCGGGTTCTAGCTCCAGCGTCGTTAATCCGTCTCAGTCTAGTTCGTCTGTAAATCCGACATCTAGCGCAACTCCGGGTTCTTCTGCTGTTGAAAGCTCTAGCAGCAATGGGCCTGTCAAGACTGTTGGCAATCCCGAAGAAGACATTAAGTTGTACCCTGTGCCAACGCTCAAGAATATTCTTGGCAATGGCACTAGTGGCTGGAATACCCGCTATTGGGACGCCTGTAAGGCTCACTGCTCCCAGACGAGTACCGATGGCGCCGAAGGCAAGCCCAAGATCAATACTCAGGAAGAATACGCGGCTAGCCATTATACGGCACGCGTCTGCAATATCAACGACATTGAAATTCCGACGTTCACCTACAGCAAGGGCTTGGAACGCTACTGGATCGGTATCCAGAATACACCAAACGCATGCCAGGAAGCAGATCCTGCATCTGGTGGCGGCTTCACTTGTACCGACATGGCCCCTGTAGCTGTGAATGATACTTTGGCATATGCTTTCGTTGCTGGTAGCGATGCGACAACTTCGTGTGGCAAGTGCTTCCATTTGCAGTATGACGGTAGCTTTAAGGATGCCGATGGCAATAATGCTCCCAAGGGGACCCACAAGGCTCTTAAGGGTAAGCATATCATCGTGATGGCTTCCAACATCGGTCACGATGTGAAACCTGGCCAGTTCGACCTTATGGTTCCGGGCGGCGGACCGGGCATCTTCAATGCATTGCAGCTTCAAATTACCAAGCCTGGCATTGAATGGGGTGCTACCTACGGCGGCTTCTTGACATATTGCCAGAATGGAGAAAAGTGCGGTTATGATGGAACGCTGGAATGCTACCAGAGTTGCGTCAAGGACATGTGCGACGCGGCCTTTGGTGACTCCAACTATCCGAACTTGCTCCGTGGCTGTCACTGGTTTGCCGACTGGTTTATGGCTGCCGACAATCCGACCTATCAGTGGGAAGAGGTGGAGTGCCCGCAGTACTTGATCGACAAGTACTCTACGACCATTAGCACTTCTATTGAAACCAAGATTTTGTTCCAGTCCGACTGGTCCAAATATAAGGGCGGTGAATTTATCACCACGGACGCCTGCAGCAGCACCCCCAACGAACAGCATGAATACTGCGATCCTGACCAGTTGGCTGCAGACAAAGCAAAGACCTACTAGTCCAGTGTAAGAACAAATTTATTGGAATATGTTGTCCCGGAAGCACCCGCTCCCGGGATTTTTTTTGTGCATTTGCTGTCTCGTCACTCCTTTATGTCACCCCGGCTGAGCCTGCCCCGGACGAGTTCCGGGATGCCGGAATTGCCATTTTTCACTCTCGTCACCCTGAATTTTACCCCATCATCCTGAGCAGAGCGAAGGATCCAGTCGCTTTTCGTGTTTTGGCGCCCCGGCCTCCGCCCCCTGCCAAAAAGATTTCTGTTTACAGAATGTGAATAATGTGTAGTGCCGACGGAATACATCCCGTTTTTATCGAAAAAAGTGAAAAAAAGTGAATTTTTTTCACAATTACCCCTTGCAAATGTTCGTGAAAATTCTATAATTGGCGCCGTTCCTGAGAGACGAGGCCGAAACGAAGAAACGAAAGCCGAGAACGAAGGAAAAAGCGAAAGCCCGCGAGACTTTCGGGAAGATTGAAGGAATCGGAGATGTGCTTAGTGACGGCCCAAGAAAATTTCTTGGAAGTCAATTAATCAAGAGGCGAGAGTCGCGACCAAGCTTGCTTGGGCATGACCGAGCCGAAGATTTAAGCGATACTTTAAGTATCGCCATTTACGAAAAACAGGACAGACTATTTAGAAAATCAATGAAGAGTTTGATCCTGG
>NZ_MWQJ01000016.1:0-38996 GCF_002210405.1 Fibrobacter sp. UWB3 | reverse complement strand
GTTTCTTATACATGAAAACCCCGAAAGTTGTGTCCAACTTTCGGGGTTCACATCAATTTCCAGAAAGAGGCTTTTAATTTTATTTGGGAACTATCGTTCCACTGTTACAAGGTTCACGATTATTCTTCGGTTTCCGTCGGGCCGATTTCCTGTTTTTCAGCATCGTCCTTGACAACGGAATCGTCATCGACTTCAACACCCTTGACCTTGTCGAAAGTTTCCTTGGCATCGGCGCTATCTTGTTCGATATCTTCGACGCTCGGGAGTGCAGTTGCATCCTTCACGACATCGCCATCGCGCAGCGTGATGGCCTTGACGCCCTGAGCATTACGGCCCGTGAGGCGAATATCGGCAGCCTTGATGCGGATGACCTGACCATCCTTACTCGTGATAATCAAATCGTAGTCATCAGCAACGCTTTCCACGAACACGGCGGCACCAATCTTGTCTGTAACGTTCAAGTTGCGGACACCCTTGCTACCACGGCGGGTCACACGGTAAGAACCCGGTTCAGAACGCTTGCCATAACCCTTTTCGGTGATGGTCAAAATCTTGTTGCCGGCCTTGAGCCACAGGAGCGAAATGACTTCGTCGCCTTCGGCAAGCGTAATGCCCTTCACGCCGTGCGTGCCACGACCCATAGCGCGGAAGCAGCTAATCGGGAACGTGACGGCCTGACCGTTCTTAGTCGCAATCATCAAAAGATCCTTCGGAATCGGGCGGTTGGCGAATTCTTCAGCATCGCCAGATTCTTCTTCAGAAGCATCGGTTGGTGAGCCTGTCGAACCATCGGCAGCCTGAGCTTCCGCGGCATTTTCAACGGCTTCTGCGGAATCATCGTCAGAGGCGTTCTTGCTGGCTTCGTATTCTTCAGCAGACATGCCCACGAGCTGAACCTTCACAAGTTCATCGTCTTCGTCGAGGCTAATGGCATTAACGCCAGCCTTGCGCGGACGGCTAAACAGCGTGAGGTCCATCTTGTTGATGATCCCCTTCTTGGTCGCAAACACGAGGCAGAAGTAGCCACCGAACTTGCGCACCGGCACAATCGCCTGCACCTTTTCGCCTTCCGTGAGCGCCACAAAGTTCACAATCGGGCGGCCCTTACCATTGCGGGCACCTTCCGGCAAGCGGTAAACCTTCGTCCAATAGACGCGGCCCTTGTTCGTGAACACGAGCAAGTAGCTGTGCGTGCTCGCCGTGAAAATCTGTTCCACGTTGTCTTCGTCCTTGAGGCCTGCACCGATGATGCCTTTACCACCGCGGTTCTGGGCCTTGAACGTGTCAATCGGGAGGCGACGGATGTAACCTTCCTTGCTGAGCGTGATGACCTGTTCTTCTTCGGCAATGAGGTCTTCGTCATCGCTATCGTCAATAGCTTCGCCAATCGTCGTGCGGCGTTCGTCACCATACTTGTCAACAACAGCATCGAGCTTCTGGAGCATGATGGCAATGCGGCGTTCGCGCTTTTCCAAGATGTCCTTCAAGTCAGCAACAGTTGCAATGAGTTCGTTGTATTCGGCTTCCAACTTTTCGATGTTGAGTCCGACCAACTGAGCAAGGCGCATATCAACGATTGCCTGAGACTGGATTTCATCGAGCGAGAAGCGGTCCTGCAAGCTCTGCTTTGCAATTTCGGTCGTCTTGCTCTGGCGAATAATCTTCACGACTTCGTCGATGTTCTGCGTTGCAATACGTAAACCTTCAATGATGTGTAGGCGAGCTGCAGCCTTCTTCAAATCGAACTGCGTTGCACGCGTAATCACATCGAGGCGGTGGTCAATGTAGACCTGCAAAAGATCCTTGAGCGTAAGGAGCTTCGGGAGGTTATTGACAAGAGCCAAGTTGTAAATGCTGAACGTCGTCTGGAGCTGCGTGTACTTGAACAAGTTATTCAAGACAACTTCACCAACTGCATCACGGCGGAGTTCAATCACAATGCGGATGTCGCGGCTCGATTCATCGCGGATGTCCGTAATGCCATCGATGCGCTTGTCGCGGACGAGGTCTGCAATCTTCTTGCAGAGTTCAGCCTTGTTCACCATGTACGGGATTTCGGTGACAATGATGCGCGGCTTGCCCTTTGCATCCGTTTCAATTTCGGTACGGGCGCGCACACGCACACGGCCATGACCCGTGAGGTAAGCTTCGCGAATGCCAGAACGGCCACAAGCAATAGCGCCTGTCGGGAAGTCCGGGCCCTTCACGTATTCCATCAATTCTTCACCGGTGATGTCCGGATTCTCCGCCATCGCGTGGATTGCAGCACCGACTTCGCGCAAGTTGTGCGGAGCCATGTTCGTTGCCATACCCACAGCAATACCCGACGTTCCGTTCACAATCATGTTCGGGAGCGCAGACGGGAGCACCAGCGGTTCTTCGAGAGATTCATCGTAGTTCGGGCCCATGTCGACAGTTTCTTTTTCAAGATCTTCGAGCATGAGGGCACCGAGATTGTTCATCTTCGCTTCGGTGTAACGCATGGCAGCCGGGCTGTCACCGTCGATAGAACCGAAGTTACCCTGACCAAACACCAGCGGATAACGCAGCGAGAAGTCCTGCGCCATTCGGGCAAGAGTTTCATAAACAGCAGAGTCACCATGCGGGTGGTACTTACCGATAACATCACCCACGATACGGGCGGACTTAACCGTTCCCTTGTTCGGAACCACGCCCAACTTGTGCATACTGTACATCACACGGCGGTGCACCGGCTTAAAGCCATCGCGGGCATCCGGCAATGCACGAGCGACAATAACGCTCATGGAGTAGCGAAGATAGCAGTCCTGCATGTCTTGTTCGACAAGACTCTTGAACTGCGATCCAGGTACCATTTCTTCTGACATTAGTTAACCTCAAATTAGTGGGAAGAAAAATCATCACTTCCCAGCATTTCACTTATCACATCTAAACTTTTTTCATCGGTCTGGTCTATGCGGTGCGGTGTGATTGTCGCATAGCCCTTATCTAGCAAGTTGTCGTCCGAACCCTCAGGAGCCTTCGACCACAGCTTTTCGCCATCCAAAAACCACAAGCCATCCTTGTGATCGTAGTGGTCGGTAAACATGCCACAGTCCATCGTACAGGCCTTAAATCCAAGGAATTCATCGTCCTTGACTTTCGGGAAATTCACGTTCCAGAAGACACCCTTGGAAATTTTCTTGAACAGGTTCTGAGAAACAATCTTGCGTGCAAAATCAATCGCCACCTGCAACAGGTTGCCTTTCAATCCACGGAGTGAAAGCGCCACCGCAGGCACGCCCCAAAGGGCCGCTTCGCGAGCACCGGCAACCGTCCCCGAATATAGCGACGACACACCGGAATTTTCGCCCACATTGACTCCCGAAAAACATACATCAAAGCCTTCGGGAACAATCGAGTTATCATCAAGGCCGTAATTGGCAAAATGCCCCACGGCAAACTTCACGCAGTCTGCCGGAGTACCCGAAACCGAGTAAACCTCATACGGCAACTTAGCCTTCCCCGGAACAGCTTCGACATGCTGAATGCGCAACCCGCGACGAATCGTAAAGGCGTGACCGACACCACTCTGTTCGTCTTCAGGCGCAAAAACATAGACATCGGAAACCTCACTCAAAGCAAGAGCGAGAGCATGCAGATTGACACTACCAACGCCATCGTCGTTAGTGATCAATACCCTAGTTTTCCGTAATTGTTCCATTTATATGCAATTTAGAAAAAAGGGGGATAAAATTGTTTTAAAAACCTTAAAAACACACGTAAAAAAGCCATTTTTTAGCCGTTTAAAGGGTAATTTTCTATCATTGAAAACATGTACACAGAACCTAAATTTTTAGCCATGAAAGAGCCCTCAAAATTCAAGAGGCTCGCTGAACTTTTACGAGTGATCATCCTGCAATTAGGCGACGACATTCCCCGCGCCCGCAGAGAATTCGAAACCTACACAGAATGGCTCCACCTGCCCGAATCCGAGAGATTGACAGGCAAAAACCAGGCGCAAATGATTGACTTGTACAAGACGTTCCGCACGCGCGCAGGACTTGGCTTTGAACGTGACGTGTACCTAGAACAGGAGCCGGGCGACCGAGAAGTCGCAAACGAAAAGCCCATCCAATTCGCCGTGCTCGTGCATAATTTGCGCAGCGCATTCAACGTGGGTTCCATTATCCG
The DNA here is from genome assembly GCF_002210405.1 of Fibrobacter sp. UWB3. Classification (NCBI taxonomy): domain Bacteria; kingdom Pseudomonadati; phylum Fibrobacterota; class Fibrobacteria; order Fibrobacterales; family Fibrobacteraceae; genus Fibrobacter; species Fibrobacter sp. UWB3. The sequence goes on along the minus strand of NZ_MWQJ01000016.1, from coordinate 34,844 downwards.
CAGCACCGACTGTTTTGGGCTCGAAGGAGTGCATCTCAGCGGCTACAGCTGTAACCCCGACCACGTGACCGTCAAAAGCGCTGCACGTGGTTGCCAGGAATGGATTCCCATCAAGCGTTGGGACAGCCCCTTCGACTGCATTAAATATCACAAAGAAAACGGTTACGAAATCATCGCCCTTGAAACCGGCGAAGACATCCCGAGTATAAACAACGTAAAATGGCCCGAGAAAGGCCTCATCGTTCTCGGCAACGAAGAACTCGGCATCGCCCCGGAAATCATGGCCGAAGCGACCATGAAAGTGACCATTCCAATGGCAGGCCGCAAGGCAAGCATGAATGTCGCAGGCGCATTCGCCATCATGGCATTCTGCCTCCGCAGTAACGCAAAATAAAGAAGCGATATTCCAAAAAGCAAAAGCCGCAGCATCAAGCCGCGGCATTTTTTTATCATGCCCGTCCCGGAACACGTCCGGGATGACAGTCGAGAAATTTTCTCTCTTACTACTTCTGCGGAGCAAGCGCCTTCACTGCATCGGTCAAGCGGTCAATAGCCTTGATGAGTTCATCCATCTTGGCATCGCTTACGCCACCGGCAATGGCAGCAGCCGTCGCATTCGCAGCCGTTTCAACAGCCTTAGCCGTTACAGCCGGAGCAGCGCTCACCGGGACCTTGCCAAACCAGATATCCGGCCAGCGGTCGTTGCCACTATTGTACGTGATACGCGTTGCAGTTTCAACCGGTTCGCCAATCTTCCAAATATAGAGTTCGTAGTCGAACAAGTCGTGGTCGTGTCCCTTGTCCGTTGCCCCCCACACAAGCCACTTGCCATCCGGCGAGAGGCGCGGGAAATATTCATGACTGCGACGGCCCGGAAGGTCCATCAGTTTCACGTTCTTCGGGATGCCAAAGAAGCCGACCTTTTCGACCTGCTTGCCGTCCTTAGCCGTGAACCACAAAATTTCACTCGGAGCAGCCGTACCACCATTACCCGTAGGGTTCACGCGGTAAAGCTTGGAGCCATCGAAATTCCAGTCAATCTGGCAACCGTCGCCGGACTTGGTCCAAGCGTTCTTTGCCAAATCCCACACACCCGTTTCGCGCATCGAACCACGAAGCGTAATCGCAAGGTGCTTGCCATCCGGACTCATGTTCGGTTCCTGCAAAATCACGCCAGCCTTCTTGAACGCTTTTTCGCCATCAAGCACAAGCGTTTCCTTTTTGCTCGCGAGGTCCATCGTAAAGACCTTGCCGGCACGGCTAAACACAATGGACTTGCCATCCGGGCGCCAGGTGCCCCAAGTTGCATTTTCGACAATCTTCGTTTCGTTCGTACCGTCAATGCCGACAGTCCACAAATCCCACTTTTCCGGGTAGTTCGCATCATTTTCAGGAACCCAGCCGGCCTTACTACGGTTAAAAAGCACCTTCGAGCCATCCGGAGCGACACGTGGGAACCAGTCCACATTATTGCTCTTGGTAAGCGCACGGAGGTTCGTTCCGTCAGCATTCATAATCCAAATATCGTGGAGAGAATTTGCACGGCTCGTAGACCAGACAATAGCACCCTCGAGTTTACCCTTCAGGGCATCGAGAGCCTTCTGTTCTTCAGGAGTCGGATCCACAGAAGCACCCATCGGAGCACCCTGTGCAGCAAAAGCAGATGCGGCCAAAAAGCCAATCGCAGAAATCAACGCAAACTTTTTCATAATCATACATAAAAAGATAGCAACACAAAAAAAAAATTGCGGGACAAGCACAATTTCAAAGGATATTCTTTTCGCCCACATTCAAAGTAAGTTTTTTGTAAGAATCAAGGCGCTTAGGGGGAACGCATAGAGAACATTTAATAATATTAAAAGCTTTTTTCGCAACCGCTCAAAGAAATGTCAATATAGATTTACAATTCGAGGAAAGATTATGAAGTTACAAATTTTTAGATGCTTACTGTTTGCAGGCATTCTTGCGACTGCGTGGAACTGCTCCGAAAGTGCAGCAACTCAGGACACCGCATCAAAGAAATCCACTTCGAATCTACAAATTCCGCAGAACATCGTCGTGAGCGAACCTAGCTATTTTTACCAGCTCGGATCCAATTATTACATCATCGCCTCGACAACAATGACCGTAAGTGACGGTTCCGGAAAAGTCATCGGCACATTCAACACATCCACAGGCGCCATCATGTCGCTTTCTGGGGATATCATTGCCATCAATTTGGATTTGAGCAAAATGCCAGTCGTAGCCCCGACTGCCCCCACAAAGACATTGATTGCCGTTGACTTAGACTCCTAGCAATTTTTATATTGCAGGCCATGAGTGACGCTCTCGAAAAACGCATCAAGAAACACATCATCGGAAAACCGCACCGCTTTTTAGCCGTTTCTCCGCTTGGCTTTGAACAAACGCTTTCGAGAGAACTTGATTGCATTCTTGGCGATAACGCAACAGAACAGCCGCACTCCACTGGGGACGGCAAAGTCGAATTTACCACAAAACTCACTGAAGCGTGGAAAGTTGTCGCCGTAAGCCGCATTGCAAACCGCGTGCTCATGGAAGTCGCCAATTTCAGAGCCGAAAACTTCCGCGAACTCGAAAAGAAAGCAAGCGAAATTCCTTGGGAACTTTATTTAGACCGTAACGTCATCCTGAGCAAAGCGAAGGGTCCAGTAAAATCAGGTAACGCATTAAACATTCACGTCACTTGCAAACATTCCCGCCTGTACCACAGCGACGCCATCGCCGAACGTTTGTATAAAATAATAGAAGAAGGGGTAAGTGTCCCCCTCGCTCCTGCCGACACGGCATCCGCTACCCCCTCTGCGGGGACACCCCGCAACGCCCCGTCGCAAAACGAGAATCGCAGCATTCAACAAAATCTCTACGTCAACTTCCTAGATGACCGCTGCACCATCTGGCTAGACCTCGCCGGCGAAGAGCTCTACAAGCGCGGCTTTAAGAGATTCGTGAACGACGCCCCGCTCAAAGAAACCATCGCCTCCGCGATGATTTTCGAAGCTTTGAACGTTTCCCCAGAACAAAGCCCAGCGCCACCATACACAATACTCGACCTCATGTCAGGCAGTGGCACGTTCAGCCTCGAAGCCGCCTGCATCGCAAATAAAATCATTCCCGGCACTTGTCGCGATTTTGCACTTAAACACCAGCCCGCTTTCAAGGAAGCCACGTGGAATTTTATTACGCGAAGCGCCTCCCAAAGCGACGCAAAAAGCAACACATCTACGTTCGTCACCCTGAACGAAGTGAAGGGCCCAGTAAAGCCTCGTAATGCGACAAAGCATCCCATCATCGCGAAAATCATCACGAGCGATATTTCCGAACGCGCGGTAAGCATCATCAAGCACAACATCGAATGTAGCCCGCTCGCACAAATCGCGCCAAACAAAACCACGCCCACAATTTCTCCGCAACTCCGCGACTTTTTCAGCTACTCCGCCAAAGAAATTGCAGATGCCTGCGGCGACACCTCGCCCATTCTCGTGCTAAACCCACCCTACGGCAAGCGCCTTGATTTTGACGCCCCAAAGCTTTACACGCAAATCGGCAAAAAGCTAACGGAACTCGCCCACGACTTACACAATTTGGGCAAAACGATTACAGTCGCCATCCTCGCCCCGAAAGACGACACCCGCGATGGCGCCAAGTACACCTGCACCGCAAACCTTTTGCGCGAATGCCCCGCTTTGTCACCTGAGCAAACCCAAACCGCCAAAGTCATCCAAACAAGCCACGGCGGCTTTAGCCTCAACGCCTTCTTTGCTACAATCTAGGCGCCTCGCCATTTTCATCACAAGAATTAATTTTCTAACTTATAACCGAAATTTAAGGTGGCATATATAATGCCGCTAGAATTATTAAAGACAAAAAGGATCATTATGCCGAAACTTCGTTCGCTCAAGACTATGGAAGGCCGTGAAATGGCCGGTGCACGTGCCCTTTGGCACGCAACAGGAACCAAGGTTGAAGACTTTGGTAAGCCCGTCATTTGCGTGGTGAACAGCTACACCCAGTTTGTACCGGGTCATGTCCACCTCAAGGATGTCGGCCAGGTTGTCGCACGCGCAATCGAAGCTGCCGGCGGTGTCGCTAAAGAAATGAACACCATCGCAGTCGACGACGGTATCGCCATGGGCCACGACGGTATGCTCTATAGCCTCCCGAGCCGCGACCTCATTGCAGACGCTACCGAATACATGGCTAACGCCCACCGCGCAGACGCCCTCGTTTGCATTTCTAACTGCGACAAGGTGACTCCGGGTATGCTCATGGCTGCAATGCGCCTCAACATTCCGGCAATCTTCGTTTCCGGTGGTCCGATGGAAGCTGGCCACGTCACGACGAAGGACGGCAAGGACCGCGCGCTCGACTTGATCGACGCCATGATCGATTCTGCAGACAACACCATCAGCGATGAAGAAGTTGCCGACATCGAAGCCAACGCTTGCCCGACTTGCGGTTCCTGCTCCGGCATGTTCACCGCAAACTCCATGAACTCCCTTACCGAAGCCCTCGGCCTTAGCCTCCCGGGCAACGGCACCATCGTCGCTACCCACGCCGAACGCAAGAAGCTCTTCGAAGCCGCCGGTAAGCGCATCGTGGAACTCTGCCACCAGTATTACGATTTGAACGACGAAAGCATCCTCCCGCGCAGCATCGCCACGAAGGACGCCTTCGAAAACGCCATGCGCCTCGACATCGCCATGGGCGGTTCTTCTAACACCGTGCTTCACTTGCTCGCCGTCGCTCAGGAAGCTGGCGTGGACTTCACCATGAAGGACATCGACCGTCTCTCCCGCAACACGCCGTGCATCTGCAAGGTCGCTCCGACCGTCCACAACATCCACGTCGAAAACGTGAACCGTGCAGGCGGCATCATGGGCATCATCGGTGAACTCGACCGCATGGGCCTCATCCACAAGAGCGCAAAGACCGTTCACGCCGCTACGATGGGCGACGCTCTCGAAGCAAACGACCTCAAGCGTAATCCGACTGCCGAAGCCAAGCAGCGCTACCTCGCAGGTCCGGGCCGCAAGTACAACATCGAAGCCTTCTCTCAGAACTTCATGTATCCGGATCACGACCTCGACCGCGCAAACGGCGCTATCCGCGATGGCGAACACGCTTACACCAAGGACGGCGGCCTCGCTGTTCTTTACGGTAACCTCGCTATCGACGGCTGCATCGTGAAGACCGCAGGCGTTGACGAATCCATCTGGAAGTTCACCGGTCCGGCAATCGTGTTCGAAAGCCAGGAAGAAGCTGTGAACGGCATTCTCGGCAACAAGGTGAAGGCTGGCGACGTCGTCGTCATCCGTTACGAAGGCCCGAAGGGTGGTCCTGGCATGCAGGAAATGCTCTACCCGACCTCTTACCTCAAGAGCCGTCACCTCGGCAAGTCTTGCGCCCTCCTCACCGACGGTCGCTTCTCCGGCGGTACGAGCGGTCTCTCCATCGGCCACGCTTCTCCGGAAGCCGCCAACAAGGGTAACATCGGCCTCGTGCACACGGGCGACGTCATCGAAATCGACATTCCAAACCGCACCATCAACGTGGAACTCACCGACGAAGAACTCGCCGCACGCCGTCAGGAAATGGAATCCCGTGGCGCCAAGGCATGGAAACCTGAGAACCGCGACCGCGTTGTGTCCAAGGCTCTCCAGGCATACGCCGCTATGGCTTCTAGCGCAGACAAGGGCGCTGTCCGCGACCTGTCTCTGATTGGTGTAAAGTAATATTCTTACTGAGAGAAAGCGCGAGATTCGTGCACTCATCAATCTTTAAAATTCCCGCCCCGAGAAGTACGAGGCGGGAATTTTTGTGTGAGGTGTTATGTGTGAATTCTTACGACAATGGAGTTTTCAAAGAAACTCGGGTCCGCACCCAAGCGCCACAACTTAGAGCCATACGCAAACAAACTCGGGCGCGCTTTGCGCAAAATTGCAGCTCCCGTTGCCCGCAAATACCCGGCCTTGCTTTTGGATTGCATTCCCTTGAGTTTTGCGCCTAAATCATCAATGCTTACGCTAATAGCATTGTGATCGTGCGGGTTGTACGGTTCAGCCTGCACCTTGGTCGAGAGCGCTTCAAAAAACTCCTGACTTTTGGCGCCAACTGCAACATCATCAAAGATGCGAAACGCTGTCGCCGTCTTTACAACCGATTCGAACTTTTCAATCCCCGCAATCCAGGGATGGTTCGCGGCCCCCACAAGCCCAATCGTAAAATCAAACGATTCTGCTTCACGGAAATAGCGGATGAACATTTCTTCCGGAGATTCCTTTTCGGGATTCAGCTTGAGAACATCTTTTGCAGCTTCTAAGAGAATCGCAGAAACATCCGTTTCTCCAGTTGCAATCGGAGCGTTCGCCTTGTAAACTTGTTCAAATCCGCCATCGCCACGGAAACCGCCATAGACATACGCAAACAGAGCCTCAGCTGCCACAGGCTTTATCAGGTGCAACACAAGCGGCAAGAAGTTCGCAAACACGGTCGCACGACGGCGCAAAAGTTCCGCGACAAGCAAGCCATCACGCTCATCGACAGCAAGCAACAGCGCGCCTATATGCAGCAAGAACGAATACTGCCCGACATCCAAATTTTTAACATCGCAAGGCAAATAGACATTGATTGTCGCTTGCAAAACCTTCGGCAAGTACTTGTACCAAGAAGGCGTGAAATAAGCACTCCCGTCAACGCACTGCATCTGCGAAAGTTCTTCATCATTTGCTGATGCGCCATCAACAAAATCAAGAATTCCGGTCGAGCTTCGCGAGAACCCATAAACCGTTATGTCCCGGGACGTTTCTATCTTCACGTAAAACATTTCGTTTGCCATTGCAGGCCTCCTTTCTGAAGGTTACAATGTAAACTTAGATTTTAACAGTGTCATATAATGACATTTTATAATTTTGCAAAAAAAATTTCCACTGGTTAACAGAACAAATCCATATTTCTTCGAATAGTCAACAATTTATCTTACCATATTTTTTCATTATCGCTTTTTATATATTTTTGACATTATTTGAACAGAATTACACTCATTTCCAATGAACATCTACTACCACCTCCCCGGCCTATTTGAATTTTATGACTTGTACAAGGCGTTTCTGCCGCTATTCCGCGAGCACCGGGAATATTTTTACGACTGGTGCGAAATCGGTTCTATTTACGGGGCGCCAAGCGACTGCATTTGGGGCGGTGGGCGCGTAGGCTTCGGCGATGCAGAGCCGCGGAAAGTCGCTGAACTCATGAAAGAATATGGGATTTCGGCGAGGCTCACGTTCAGCAATTCATTGATTCGTGAAGAACACTTCGCCGATGCCCGATGCAACAAGTTGTGCAAAATGTTTGAAAGCAACGGTGCTAACGAGATGCGCTCGGTTCAAAACGGGATCATCGTCCATTCCGATTTGTTGCTGAATTACATCAAATCAAAATATCCCGGCTTTTATTTCGTATCCTCGACTACAAAAGTCATCACAAATTTCGAGCAATTCAAAGCGGAGCTAGACCGCGAAGAATTCCGCTATGTCGTTCCCGATTTCAGACTCAACAAGCAATTCGACAAATTGAGCGCACTTACAAAAACACAAAAGCAAAAGGTCGAATTTCTTTGCAATGAATGCTGTTGGGTCGGCTGCTACGACCGCAAAAAATGCTACGAGAACGTAAGCCAGAAAAGCCTCGGTGAAAAATGCGAAGACCACGTCTGCGTCTCGCCCACAGCCCAAAGAGGCTATCGCTTTTCCGACGCGATGAAAAATCCAGGTTTCATCGGAATCGAGGACATTCAAAACATCTACGCTCCTGCGGAATTCCGCCACTTCAAAATCGAAGGCCGCAGCCTCGGTAGCGCCCTCATCTTGGAATTTCTACTTTATTACATGACAAAGCCCGAGCATCAGCTTAAAGTCCGCGAAGAAATTTATCTGGACAGCTCACTGGATTTGTTTTAAACAGACAACTAATGGAATGAATTTATGGAACCGACAGACGCATTATTCATGATAATTGTAAATATTGTACTGATTACCATTTTTGCAATAATTCCTTTACTATTAGGCATTTTCGCCAACATTTCGACCAAGCATCCCAGGGCAATGTTCATTGCAGGGAAAACCATATCAATTCTACTCACAATTTTCACTGTCATCTCACTTTCGATATCCGTAATATACGCAATCAACGAGCAGGATTCTACACAGCGACCCTATATTTTTGCATGGTGTATTTGCTGGCTACTCATAGCTATTTTTCCTTTATCAACATTTGATCTCACCACAAGCCAAAAAACAAAAAAGCAAAAGACCTGTTATCTCACCATTTCATTTATTACGTTTTTCCTAATTCTGTCAGGATCTGAATTTCTATACAATCGAGCGTTTGGATACGTTTTTCAAACGGAACGGTTTGAACTATCCATAAACGATTTTTACTCGAACCATCCTGAAGCCGATAAAAATAGCGACATCAATATATTCGCATCTATACAAAACGGAGAAGATGAGTTCACAGCGAATATATCCGTATATAAAGATTCTATAACTCTAAAAGCAACAGAACTCCGTTATATAAGCAGTGAAATTATAAGCAGCGAAATTATAAGCAGCGAAAAATCGCAAAAAGATTCTTGTTATCGCAACGACTTGCCGCGTGACTTAGTTCAAGACATTATTGAAGAAATCACCTATTATCAACCGGAAATTGAATACACCTGGGTAGGAGACCTATGTTTCCATCCATTCGCATTTGTTGAACTTGCCAATAATAAAAACGCAACAACGATAATATTGAAACTTCCAGACATTGATGAATATCATCCCAACGCCCAGCGTTTAGCAAAAAAATTCGCGAGTCTTGTAAATGATTCAAAAATCGACCCGACAAAAGGTTGCTCCAATTAATTTCAAACATCAAAAAAAATGAAGAAAACTTTAATGACCATCTTGATTATCATCGCCACCATCATTTTACTTTCAGCAATTTGGTTTAACATTCCCTATTCGCCTGTCAACAGGCAGTTTCACAATGATGTCGCAACAAGGTTGAAAAGTTCCGCAGCAATCACCGGAACACTAGATTCTGCGAGTATCGCAAGCCTCCCGCCCCTCATTCAAAAATATCTCGAAACGAACGGTTACATCGGCAGCGAAAGGCGCTCGCACTTAATCATGGAATACAAAAATGTCGATTTCGGGATGGGCGTAAACAAGCCGCGACTCAAAATAGATTATACGCATGTGGACTTTGCCGATTCACCGGACAGGCTCGCCTTTATCGACAGCAAAATGTTCGGCATTCCGTTCCAAGGCTACGATTACTACGTGAACGGCAAAGGCGGCATGAAGGGCGTCCTTGCAAAGCTCGTTACGCTATTCGACCAGACCGGCCCCGCAATGGATAAGGCTTGCCTCATCACCTATCTCGCCGAAGCATTCTTTTTGCCAGAAGCACTCCTGAAAGATTTCATCACATTCAAGCAAATTGACGAGCACTCCGTAGAAGCTATAATTACAAACAAAGGCGTAACTGCAACCGGCATTTTCCACTTCAACGACGCTTACGAAATGACCTCGTTTACAACAAATGATCGTGGTCAAATTTCACCCGACGGAACCATCGAATATACCCCATGGGAAGCCCAATGCGAAAACTACAAAACCTATTCCGATGGTATCAAACGCCCCACCATTTTCCGCGCCGTATGGAAAAATAAAGACAGCGACTTCGTCTATTTCGACGGAGAAATCAGCAAAGTGAACGGAGCTGAGGTAAAGTAGAAACTCGGCAGAACCGGGCAAAAAAACGCCTTACAATAAAAACCACCCAATACTTTTTTATATTAACAGCATCTGTAGACAACAGAGCAAAAGGTACTTTATGAGCGAAGAAAATATTACTTCCGGTTGCAATGCTGAAGACGTTAAAGCCATCACAAAGAGATGTGCTGAATCCTGGATGAAGCGAATCCGCAATTTTGCAGGTTTCTTAGGGATGATTCTCCCGTGGATTGCTCTTGTCGGTGCCGCTATCGTAGCCAAAGCACAGCCCGCCAAAATCCCCGATGATTTTTGGGCAACGCTCTCCATCTCGGCCACATACTACTTGACTCCTGCACTAGCCGGCATTTTAACGACGGCAGCAGTCGTTTTGATTTGCTACAAAGGCTACGACTGGCGCGATGAACTTGTTGCAACCGTTTCAGGCATATTCGGCTTGATGATTGTCATTTTTCCTTGCGATTGCTCCGCTGCGGATAGCAACGTCGTTGGTTTTTTCCAGTTGCCTATAGCCGTTTCTAACGTCATCCACTTAACATCGGCTGTCATATTCTTTATACTTTTGGCCATCAACAGCCTATTCCTTTTCACACTTGGCGAAAGCGATACCAAGCAAAAAAGAATCCGCAACATCATTTACAAAGTCTGCGGCATCGGCATGTTCTGCACTTTGTTCCTGCTAGTTTTGCCAATTCAATTCTCAGCAAAGATTTTCATCGTCGAAGCGATTGCACTCACGTTCTTCGGCGTAAGCTGGCTTGTGAAAGGTCAAATTTTCGGTCTGCTCAAAGACAAATAAGAGCTAGAACGCAAAAGCCAATGCTGCTCCGCCCTGAGGGGTCGGAGCAATTTTTATTTGCAGGCTAGTATCGTAACCAATACTCTTGTTATAAATTTCAACAGCCGAAGTTGTATAGCTTCCAGAAATTCCACCAAGTACGATTGCGACAAGGGCAACAACCCCACCACCAATCGTAAGCGGTTTTCCCATACTTTCATCAGCAATCCAAGAAGAAATTCCCCAACCTAAAGCAGCGCCACCAACAACAGAAAGAATCAAGGCTTTCGAATAAAGACTCTTCCCCGCTCGCAATTCCGCTGCAGCATCAGGATTTGTACATACAATCCATTCCAATTCGCTTTCACTCAATTGCCGGCTCCCAGCATACCAATGGCCTGAATCCCATTCAATTTTTACTTTCGCAGGTACAGAGTATATGGGTTCTTCTACAGTACGGACTGGTTCTTCCTTTACAACAGGCGTAGAACTTTTAGACGGGTACTGATCCCAGACACTTTGAGCAAAAGACATGTTGGTAAGCACAAGCAATACAGTAAAAAGAAACAATCGCATAATTTATTCCAATTCTACTTTAATTTCTACGCCTGCAACCCATGCCTTAGGCGCATTCAAAATGGGAGCAAGTACCTTACGCACTGCAGCAAGGTTTTGCGTTTTAATGTAGAGCTTTACCCAGAACACGTTTTGCACTTTCGGTACAAACGCATCGACAGGTCCAAGCACTGTCATCGAAGATTCTTTGCGCAAAATACTTTCAAGGCGGTTCACCGTATCGCGAAGCAGATTTTCATCGCGTGAGCCACAACTGATTTCCACAAGCTTGCAGAACGGCGGATAAAAAGCCATCTGGCGGTTCGATGATTCAGTCTCAGCAAAGCCATCAAAATCATGGCGAATAGCGTACTGCATCACAGGTTCTGTCGGATTAAGCGTCTGGATAAACACGCGGCCACCGCTACCAGCACGTCCCGCGCGTCCCGCCGTCTGGCTCAACAGCTGATATAAGCGTTCCGTCGAACGAAAATCAGGAATACCTAGACCCGAATCGGCTCCAACAATCCCTACAAGCTTTACGCCCGGGAAATCGTGACCTTTCGCGACCATCTGCGTTCCAAGCAAAATGTTATATTCACGATTCCTAAACGATGTCAAGATTTTTTCAACAGCGCCCACGTTCTGCGTCGTATCGCGATCCATGCGGATTACTTTCGCATCGGCCACCCATTCGTGAATTTCTTCTTCGAGCTTTTCAATCGCGCCTCCGACAAATTCATACGTTTCAGCACCGCATGTCGGGCACGGCGTATCCACCGGATAAAGCGCAGCACAGTAATGGCACATCAGCGCATTGTACTGTTTATGATACACGAGCGGGATATGGCAATGTTTGCAGTAAAGCGTTTCACCGCATTCAGAACAAACTCTAATCTTAGAGTAACCGCGACGATTCATGAGGATAATCGCCTGGTCGCCATCGGCGATGCAATCCGAAAGTGCTTCGCGCAATGCAGGAGACATAAGCACGCCTTTTTGCTGGCGCACCTTGCCCATATCAATCACTTTTACTTCGGGGAGCGGAGCCGCAGTCGCTCGATTTTTGAGCGTCAACAGTTTGAGGTTCCCCGCCTTTGCATTGCGGAATGTTTCAAGGCAAGGCGTTGCAGAGCCAAGCACTACAAGTGCTCCGTACTTTTGCGCCAAGTGGAAAGCCAAGTCACGCGTATGGTAACGCGGAGCCGGATCCTGTTGTTTAAACGAAGAATCATGCTCTTCGTCCAAAATAACAACATCAAAATCAAACGGCGAGAGAATGGCGCTGCGCGTCCCAAGCACCACTTTTGCAGAACCATCTAGCACAGCCAAATAACCCGCACGCTTTTGCGGAGCCGAGAGCGCCGAATGCAGCACCACGACAGGTACTTTCAAATAATCTTCAAAACGCGACGCCGTCTGCGGAGTAAGCCCAATTTCTGGCACGAGAATGAGCACGCGCTTATTGCGCTTGAGTGCTTCGCGCACCAATTCCTGATAAACTCTCGTTTTACCACTGCCAGTCACACCATGCAGGAGCGTTCCTCGAAAACCATCCTTATCCAAATCTTCAACAAGACTGGCAAGTGCAGTCTCTTGTTCGCCTGTCAAGGGGGGCAGGTCCGAACAGACCTCCATTTCGGGTCCATTCGAGGGAGCCTCGCCCCGAGGTTCAGATTTTTCAGCCAGCAAGGCATCGAGGAACTTGTCAAAATCAGCGGGCCAAAAGACATTCAGAGTGCGCATGGGCGAACTTATATAATACTTAGACACCCACTCCAGCGATTCCATATAACGTTCAGAAAACACATACCCCGACTCATGCGGACACGCATACCGAACGTCAAATGACGGTTTATCGCAATGGACACGGCTCACCAAGGCAAGCGTAGGCTTACGGCGAGCAAGCTGAACCCAGACGACACTACCCCGCCGGATGTTTGCGCCTTCCGGCACCCCATAAGTAAATACCGACGGGGACAAAGGGATGTAAACCTCGCAAAAACGCGACAGAAGCGCCGAATTACAGCGTTCCTTAACCATCTCCGGAGCAGACGTTTTGGGAATTCTTTTAGCCACGGGGGCAAAGATAGTATTGTTACAAGCTTAAATAGGCCTAAATTCGCATAGATTTTCCTGACTATAATATTTTTTTAGTTAGATTATGCTATACGGAGCCGAAAAGGCGCCGCCTACCTATTGGAGATATTATGAGCTTTTTTGACGCATTTAAACCGAAATGGCAAAATTCCAACCCCGCAAAGCGCATTGAAGCAATTGCAGACTTGGATGAACTCACTAGTCAAGACATTGTCGAACGAGTGGCCCTTTCTGATGATAATGTCGAAGTGCGAATGGCTGCAGTTAAGAAACTTGCAATTATTAAGACACTTCAGGATATTTCGACAAAAGACAGCGATGCCGGCGTACGCCGTTTGGCAGAATTGAGAGCTTTCGAAGAAATCGTCAAGAAGCTGAAAAACTTTAATGAATCCGCTCTGAATAGCGAAGTCCTTGGCTTTATCGAAGCCATCAAGGACACGCGCTATGCCGAAGATGTCCTCAAGGCAACAGACAACGTAATTTTGAAGAGAGAACTTGTCAAGCAGTGCAGCAAGCAGTCCCTGCTAGCCCAGATCGCCACCCGCGATTCCAGCGAAGAAATTGCACTCGCAGCAGCAGACCGCGTCACGTCTGAATCGTTGCAGGCCGACCTCATCAAGAACTCCAAGCACACCTCCGTCCGTAAGAAGATTTCGGACAAAGTTCGTGCAAAGAAAGAAGCCGAAGACAATGGCAGAAAGGCAGCCGAACTCTTGCAGAGCAAGCGCGAAGCCCTCATCAAGCAGGCTCACTTCCTCGCCGCCCAAAAGGACGCTTTTGCCACCAAGCCGCAGTTTGACGACTTGATGAACGAAGCAAATGCTCTCGGCATGGGCGAATCAGCCGCAACGCTCAATGAAATTTACGAAAGCTTCAACAAGTTCTACGACGAAGCAAACGCCGCAAAGAAGGCCGCAGAAAATGCCGAAGCCGAAAAGCAGGCAAAGATTGCACGCCTCACGGAATCGCTCGCTGAACTCGAAGGTTTTGTCGAAGCAGGCACGACCGAAGAAAACGCTGACCGCGTAAGCGCCATCATCCAGGAATGGAACGAAGGCAAGTCCCTTATGGATGCAGCCTTGATCAAGCGCTTCAACAACGCCTACTTCAAGTCCCAAGAAGCAAAGAAGATTGAAATTCCGACCGCAGAATCTGAAAACGCAAGCGAAGAAGAAATAGCCATCCGCAAGAGCCTTCTCGAACGTCTCCAGGCACTCTCCGAAACGGAAATCGATGAAAACACGGGCAAGCACTTGCATGCCATCGTTCGCGAATGGGAAAAGCTCGCCCTCCTCGAAGGCGACGATCCGATTCTCCAGGCTTATAACGCACTCCGCACCAAGCTGAGCGAACTCATCGGCGCATTCAACGAAAAGGCCCAGAAGGTCATCGAAGAAAATTCCAAGAAGCTCCGCGGCCTCATCGAACGTATCCAGAACATCGATGAAAACCAGGAATTCCGCGAAATCCACAAGATTCTCCGCGACACTTATCAGGAATGGAAGGAAATCGTTGGCGAACAGAAGTTCAAGTACCACGATCTTTGGCAGGAATACAAGATTGCCACCTCCCGTTTCCAGGAAATGCAGCAGTGGGAAAACTGGCACAACGAAAAGGACCGTGACACCATCATCGAAGAAATGGACGCGCTATCCAAGGAAACTCCGAGCCAGGCTGTGCTTGCCAAGTTCCGCGAACTCTGCAGCAAGTGGCGTGAAATTGGCCCGATTTCTGCAGCCAAGTTCCAAGACTACCGCGACCGCTTCCAGGCTCTCGTAGACAAGGTCAAGGAAAACTGCGCACCGTTCATCGAAGAACAGAACGCCGAACGCCAAAAGAACCTCGTCGACAAGGAAGCCCTTTGCCAGAAGGTCGAAGACCTCGTTGCTAACGCTGAAATTTTCTGGAAGGACAAGTTCAAGGCAGTGCAGGAAATCCAGGAAAACTGGAAGAACATTGGCATGGTCCCGAAGGAAGCCTTTGCAGCGCTCAACAAGCGCTTCAAGGACGCCGTAAACGCCTTCTATGCCCAACATAAGGAAAATGTGAAGCACGAAGACGAAAGCCGCGAAGCCAACTACGAAAAGAAGGTCGCCCTCTGCATGGAAGCCGAAGCCATCAAGGATTCGACAGACTGGAACGCCACCTCCACCAAGCTCAAGCAGTTGCAGGACGCTTGGAAGGCAACAGGCCCAGTGCCGAAGAGCAAGTCCGACGAAATTTGGACACGCTTCCGCACCGCTTGCGATTCCTTCTTTGAAAAGAAGCGCAGCCACTTTGAAGAAATGGACGCCGCCAAGCAAAAGAACCTCGAACAGAAGCAGGCCCTCTGCGAAAAGCTCGAAGCTCTCGACATCGCCAACATCACTCCGGAAGTCATCGAAGCTTACAAGGCCATCGATGCAGAATGGAAGACGATTGGCATGGTTCCGAAGGACGCTGTCGAATCCATCAACGAACGCTTCAACGCAATCGTCAATAAGATTGTCGCCAAGATGGCTGAATCTGACCCGGAACTCCAGGCCAAGATTGCGGACATCAAGAAGAAGAAGCAAGAAATGATCGAAAAGGTCCGCCAGTTCGCCGAAAGCGCAGGCTCCAACCAGCTCGCCGATGCCGTTCGCGACATCCAGAAGGAATGGGTCACGCTCGGTTCTTGCGGTAACGACGACGATGAACTCCGCAAGGCATTCCGCGATGTCTGCGATGACTTCTTCACCCGCCGCCGCGACCAGCTTGACATTCAGGAACAGGCTCGCCAGAACAACCTCCAGAAGAAGATTCTCCTCTGCGAACAGGCCGAAGACTTGCTCACCGACTTGAACGATCAGACGGTCGTTGCCTCGATGAACAAGGTCAAGCATTTCCGCCGCTTGTGGAAGGAAGTCGGTGCCGTTCCTCGTGAACACTCCGAAAAGATCTGGAAGCGCTTCAATTCTGCTTGCGACCAGGTGTTCGCCTTCGGCCGCAAGGACGAAAAGAAGGAAGAAGCTCCGGCAGCAACAACCGAAGCTTAAGCGATCAGAGAAGGTCTCCACGACCTTGCCAAGTTCACTTACAAGACCTTGTCATGCCCGCCTCCGAGCGGGCATATCCTTTTTATACGCTAGAGAATGGAGATTCCCTCCCCATACGCGGATCATGACTACTAAGCAGCATAGCTGCAAGTAGTCAAAGAGGTCAAGCCGGGAATGACAAATAGACTAAATCCTTCTGCATTTTCTATTTTTTATTTCATGAAATTCCCGCCATGGACAAGTGTAAGCGAAGCAGCCCGCCTCCTCAAGGAAGGCGAAGTCGTCGCCATCCCGACAGAAACGGTTTACGGGCTCGCCGGTAACGCTTTCGAGCCCAAAGCTCTCGCCAAGATTTTCGCAGCCAAAGAACGCCCAACGTTCGACCCGCTGATTGTCCATATCGCAGACATTGCACAGCTCACCGACATCGCTAAGGACATCCCTGATAGCGCCTACAAGCTCGCTGAAGCCTATTGGCCGGGCCCGATGACCATCATCCTCCCCAAGAAGGATTGCATCCCCGATCTTTGCACAAGCGCCCTCCCTTCCGTGGCCGTGCGCTTCCCGAGCCATCCGATTGCGCAGGCAATCATCAAGGAATCAGGGCTCCCGCTTGCCGCCCCGAGCGCAAATCTCTTTAAGCACGTGAGCCCCACGACCGCTGAACACGTTGCCGCCCAGCTCGCCGATCGCATCGCAGGCATTGTCGATGGCGGCCCCTGCTCCGTTGGCGTCGAAAGTTCGATTATTTCCCTTGTTGGCGAACCGACCGTCATGCGCCCTGGCGCCATCACACTCGAGATGTTCAAAGCCATCCTCGGTGAAGTAAAAATCAAGGAATCTACATCCAAGCCGGGCCAGCCGATGCTCGCTCCTGGCCAATGCGATACACATTACCGCCCGCAAGTCCCGCTTTACTACGGCGAAGTTCCGGCCGGCTACACGCTCCCGGAGCATACCGTACGCATTGCGTTTGGCACACAAGCAGGCCCCATCCCCGCTACGGTAAACTTGTCTGCTACAGGCGACATGGTCGAAGCAACCTCCAAGCTTTACGCCTTCATGCACGACCTTGACAAGCCCGAATACGACTTGATTCTCGTGGACACCATCCCGAACACGGGCGTTGGCATGGCACTCAACGACCGCCTGAAACGCGCAAGTATCAAGTCATTACCGTAAATACGAGATTATAGTTACTAGTTAGTAGTCATTGGTCATTAGAAAATCTTGACATAAAATTTTCTAGAAACTCGTAACTTAGAGCACTTAACTTACATCGGGAACAGCGGATAGTGTTCCTTGGTATAGGCGCGCGTAAACGCATTGAAGTGCCACCATTCGCTAGGGAGCATTACCCACCCCGCACGCTTCATAATATTGCGGAGCAAGTTGCGGTTATCGATTTGCTGTTGCGTGAGGCGCCCGGACTTTAAAGCATCAGCCTCGCCCACTACACCCGCACAACGTTCAAACGAATCAAAGTTGGCTCCCATATCAAGCAAATTGCCAGTGCTATCGGCAATTCCCAAATCAAGCGCAAGCCCGTAATTGTGGAGCCCGCCCGTCTTGCCCGACGAAACGAAATGGCTGTAAGGCGTTCCCGCCACAGATTGTTTCAGAACCGATTGCGCATACATCGGGCGAGCCGCATCAAAAATCACAAGTGAATATCCCGGCAGCTCTTTGGCAAGAAGCGAAAGCGCTCGTTTCAGCTTTGGCAAGCCGTCCTTATGGATAAATGCACGCTGGATACCGCAATACATGTCGTGACCGGTCACGTTGTTAAACGTAGCATAGCGCAAATCCATGCGCAGCCCGCGCATATACGTAATTTCGACCAAATTAGAATCGTGGCTTGCGTAATCCACCCATTGCTTTGCCGAAGAGCAATAACGCAAAGGTTTCGCGGGCTTCGGCGGCACAAACAAGCTATCCGTTACATGCGCAAACGAGGAAACCGCGAAAAACGCAATTGCTAAAACAATAGATTGCTTCCGTCTACTCATTAAATTCCAAGCTGCACTTCTACGCCAAACTGAACATAGAGCCCCATGCCCTTAGCAATAAACGGGACCAGGTTGTATCCATTGCCAGTTTTGTCGTCCTTGTCTTGAGCCACCCAAGAACGTTCACGGTCATTTTCAGCACCAAGGAACTTAAGGGCATCAACATCGAGCTTTGCAAAAATGTTATCCACTTCAAGATAGAATCTTGCATGCCTAAAGAAGAACTTAGACTTCGTCAAATCCAAATTCACACGCACATCGGTTCTGTACATATCCGTGAACTTATGATAATCTCTTAATTCACGGGTACCGCCCTTGCCACTTGCAGCAGGCTTAATAGCGTAGTAATAAAGCGGTCTATGCCATGCAGCATGGTGCGTCAAGATAACAGATACGATGGAGTCCTTACGCGGATAATACCTAAAGTGCGAAACGACATCCAAACGAGAGTTCGCTTCCCACGGCAATGACTTTCCGCCATCCAATTCATATTCGCCATACACAGAGCTTGCATTCATCGCCATCGAGAAGTGATGAGAAGTTTTCCATTCGAGCGAGCCCGAAGCACCTGTAACCCAAGCGTTATTCACCGGAGTCACATCCTGGTAATTTGCAAAAGCCTTTGGCAACGGGAGCAGCGGATCAAAGTAGAAACGTCCAAAGCCCGATACTTGAGCCACCAAGTACTTGGAGCGATAGCCCAAGCCCAACTTCAGTGACGTTCCAGATTCCAGACGGCCTGTCAAATCACCATCATCAAAATAGTGTTTCCAGTCTGCACGGTAGGCGGCATTACCAAAAAGTCTCCAGTATGCCGAATCCGTCTTAGACAAATTGCGTTCCATATCAAAAGAAGCCGTCGGCAAAGCCTTATGGTCAGCAGCGTCAGCCACAGCACCCACAGAAAGCATGTGCTCCGAATAATTATTCTTCCAGTCGAGCGTTACAACACCCGACAGAACACCCGTCTGATAATCAGAGGATTCTTCGCCACCAGGAATCGGGAAACTGCGTTCGACCATGTGATGTTCATAAAGAACGGCTCCACGCAAATCAGCCCCAAAAACATCCGCATTAAAATTCCGATCAGCGCCGGCACTAAGCGTCGTATGAGTCTGGCTATAGCCGTCAATGAAAGTTTTCGCCGAAGCATCGGAGAAATTACCCGAACGGAATCCCGTCGTATCGCGAATCGTATCGCTCAGGCTTTCGCGGACAAGCCCTGCATGGAAACTCGTTCCGAACTTCGAAGCATATTCCGCACCGACAACCAAATAGCTTTGGCTACCTTCAATAATATCAATTGAATTGACCGCACCATAAGTGGACGATGTATCCTGGCTCACCTTGTATTCATCAGAGCTATACAACGTGCGCAACGCCCATGACGCATTACCAAGCGAATCAGAACCGTTCAACTGAGCGTAAACATCAAATGCAGTCAAGTCAAACGGATCCGAAGACTGCACCTTGGCGTCGGAATTTTTATCGTCGCGTTTGCGGAACTCCGTATAAAACTTTTCGCCTAGATTTTTAAGCATGTCGTCGTCAAGGAAACGGAATGCAAAACGGAAGCTATCCCAAATGAAGAACGGCGCATCAAGGACGACTTCTCTGAGCGTTGTACCGGCAGAACCTTTCAAGCCCCACTCGCCACTCGTCTGTTCCGGAATGTACTGGATTGAAGTCGCAAGTCCCTGCCCAAGAGGTCCTTGTCCATAATGATCGTGAATTTCAATGCCACTCAACGTATGCGGATTCACAACGGACAAGTTACCAGGGAACCCAACATCCAAATGGCGCATGTTCGGAATACGGAGACGTCCCAAATGATAAGCGACATCGCTTGCACGGGAACCGTCGTAATAGAGAGCACTGCTAAAATCCTTTTGACCAGAAACACCAGGCATCTGGCTCAAGTGTTCTGTCAAGTCAAAGCGCATACCAGCCGCATCTTCCAGTTTTTCAAGCTGAACCGTACGTTCCACTTCCCACTTGACCGGTTCGCCATCTCCGATAATCGTGCTTGCCCCGAGATTCGTGACATTCGTGCTGAGCGTAATGACCATGTCCAACAGGTCGGCAAAGTCCTGCAGTTCAACAAAGACGCTATCGTAGCCCTCTTTCTTGAATACGAGCGATGCATTCTTGGAATCCACCGTTAGTTCAAAACGACCTCGGGAATCCGTCTCACCGATGCGCTTGCCGGACTGATAGGTAATAGCCACATCCTTGACTGGCAAATCAGATTCTGCTTCAAGGACGACACCGATAACCGTTGTAGGCGAAGCCGCAAAGACCCCAACCACAATAAACAGGACAAAACTGAAAAATAAGCGGAAATTCATACTTCCAAAATAGATATTTTATGCAAGAAAAATTCAAGCAAGCCATCAACATCTTATATTATACGCATGCTTAAAGTATATTTAGTCCAGTTCGATAGCGCCAAGGGCCACAAATCCGAGAATCTCGACCGTGCAAAGAAGATTATTCTCGAGGCAAAGCCCATAGCGGGGAGCCTAGTACTCCTCCCCGAAATGTTCGCCACAGGGTATGTCCCTACCGATCTGGGCGATGCAGCCGAAGACTTCAGCACAAATGTCTCCGGTGAAACCGCACGCACGCTCTCCGAGATTGCAAACGAAACGAACTGCACCATCATGGGCGCAGGCATCACCCGCGCAAACCACGGCTTTTACAACCACGTAAGCATCTACAAGCCCAACGAAGCCCAGGAATTCTGCGGATACAACAAAATGAACTTGTTCTTCCCCGAGAAGGAAAGCTTTAACGCGGGCGAAAATATTAATTTATTTAAATTAAAGGAGATTCCCGATCATCCCCGTCAAGCGAGGACAGGCGTCGGGAATGACAATAAGGCAGAATCTGTAAGCTGGACAATAGCTTCGTTTATCTGCTACGACTTGCGGTTCCCCGAAATATTCCGCGAAGCGACCAAAAAAGGCGCAAATTTCATCACGATCCAGGCAGCGTGGCCCGCCAAGAGACGTAGCCACTGGGAAACACTCCTCAGAGCACGCGCTATCGAAAATCAAGTCTACATCGCCGCAGTAAACGCCGTCAGTGAAAGCCCTGACCAAAAGCTCCCGCTTGCAGGTACATCCCTCATCATCTCGCCAAATGGTGACATTCTCGCCGAGGCCTCGCACCAAAACGAGGAGGTCATTTCGGCCGAACTGGACCGTGAGGCTGAACGCAATTATCGCAAATTCTTCCCCGTTCTCGAAGGCGTAGTCCCACCGGAATTTTTATAAGACCGATCAAAAAACATGGCCAAGCGACAAGATTCAAGTGAACTGAATCACACAAAAAAGGCCGTGATTAAAGTTTCCTTGGACAATCAGTCAACTCCAATTCATTGACTATCAATGTGTTACAGAACACAAATTTTATATATTTGCCGAAAAAATTTTCTTTCCAGTATTGACAATTTTACCACAGAAAGATTATTTTTATATTACGTCTTTTAAGAAAAGAGGCTTAATATGGCAACAACAAGTAAAATTGACGAAGCAAAAGAGCTCATCAAAGCAGGGCTCAAACGCGAGCTGATTCTAAAAATCACATCGATTTCGGAACACGAGTACAGCCTTCTCCAGCGTGAACTCCTCGCTACGGCATAGGCTTGCAGCTCATCCTGAACATTCCCGCACAAAAAGCAACCGACGGAGCTTCTCGCAAGGCCGCCGTTATCGCTTGTTATAAAGACGGGAGTCTCTTGCTCGATGCAAGGGACAACCTTAAGCCCGCAAGATTTACCATGCATCCGTCCGACAATTTTCCATGGACGGAATTCATCGAAAAACTGCTTGCTGCATGGCAGCTCTGCGATTACAGCGATGTTCCAGAAGCATTCAAGCCCATCAAGCAGATTCCCGCCTTCGTAATCGAAGGTCTACCGCGCGAACCCGTGCCACAGCAACTCAAGGTACTAGCCTCGTTACGCTCACAAGGCTATTTCGCAACGCTTCAGAATCCAGGGAAATAATTTAGGGCAAATAAAAAAGAAAGTGCCCTCTCCTAATCCGTATCGACCAAACATCGACCATAATCGAAGACACTTTCTTTGTTTTTCCAAGGAGAATCCACCCTTCCATCTCCTACGTTTTATATTATACATTATTTTGGTCAAATAGATTATTATTAAAAAAATATTTTCTAATCAAAAATTATATATTCAAAAAAAACGTGTAGGGAGATTCCCGCCTTCGCGGGAATGACAAGTTTATATTATGAACCTTATCAAGTATTTTAGCAAGCAACGTTGGTTCATGGGAAAAAACAGAACCATCTTACGCGCAGACACGCTCGACTCCACAGAAGCCGGCAACACGCGCATCAGGCTTATCAAGGTTTCGTTCGACGACGGCGAAAGCGACATTTATACGGTCATCGATGACGAAAATGCGGTCGGTAAAATTCTCGAAGACGCATTCCTCGATGGCTCTCAGCAGTCTGTTTTCGCAGGCGACTCCGGATTTTTCTCGTTTAGAATTACATCGCCGTTTTCTAGGGCAGCGCTCACGAGTATCAAGCCCGTTTCAAAGGAACAGAGCAATTCAGCATTTTGCGCTCCCGGCAAGTTTTTCTTCAAGCTATACCGCAGGCTAGAACCGGGTTTACACCCTGAAGCCGAAATCCTTGAGGCGATGAACAAGGCCGACAGCAGTCGCGTCCCAAGGCTTTACGCCGTCTGCAATTATAAGGCCAAAGGCGGTGAAGTTTACACGTGGGGAATCCTCGAAGAACATTTCCCGAACGCACTTGACGCCTGGAGCGAATTCTGCAACAACATGGATAGCACAGACGCCTTCCAGCTCGGGATGTCCACCGCGCAGATGCACGAAAGCCTCAAGCGTTTAAGCGGGCCCAAGTACAGCGGCATCGAACCGCCATTTGACCGACTGACGCAACTTTTGAAGAACTCCGCGGATACCGAGTACGCTCCGAAATTGCGCGAAAAGCTCCCGGAATTGCGCATCCGCTATAGCGACTTGCTCCGCGAAACATTCAGCGACAAGACCATCAAAAAACAGCGCATCCATGGGGATTACCATCTCGGGCAAGTGCTGATTACGCAAAGTGCAAATGGCACCAAGCATTTCGAGATTATTGACTTTGAAGGGGAACCCACGCGTAGCCTCGACTACAGACGCACTATACGCTCCCCCGCCGTCGATATCGCCGGGATGTTGCGCAGCTTTGCCTATGCAGGCGCCGTCGCGAAGACCGATCCGACCGAAGCGCAAAAAGCTTTTGTCACAGGGTATTCCAAGGTCTCCGGGATTTCCACCGAAGAAATCGAAAAGGAATCCAAGCCCTACATTCTCGCAAAAGCCATCTACGAAGCATGCTACGAGTTAGAATTCCGCCCCAACTGGTTCTGGATTCCCGCCAAAGCATTGCTTGAATTGTAAGATTCAATAAAATATTCACTTTTTTCGCACATTAGAACATTTTTTTGTGTCTATGCGAGATATTCTCGCAATTAACAAAAAAAATAAATCGTCGTGAGAATAAAGCGTCGGCCAAGGATGGGGTGGGTGCAGGGAGGGGCCCGTGCGGCCTTCGCAACTCCGAGCTGGGGCCCCGCCCGCATAATTTTCAATTTGATTCAAAATCAATTCTAAGGCGGAGCCTCCAATTTTTTTATATTTGGCGTCATCATGACACCAGAAGAAATGGAACAGTTACTCCGCAAGGACGCAGCAGAGCTCGTCAAGACCGAGCCGTTTTCGAAGTTGATGCTCGAAGAGCAAATCCTTAACCGCAAGAACTTTGCGGATATGCTTGGAGTAACCCTCGCCTGTCAGCTCGCCGGCGAAGTCATCGACCGCGCAGAACTCGAGAAGATGTTCCGCGTCATGTACGAAAAGTATCCCAACTTGCTCATTTGCGCGACAAAGGACTTGCACGCAACGGTCCTCCGCGACCCCGCTTGCACAGGCCCCCTCGAACCGCTACTGTTCTTCAAGGGTTTCCAAGGTTTGCAGGCCTACCGCGTAGCCCATGTTCTTTATGAAGAAGGCCGCCACTTCCCCGCCAAGATGCTCCAGAGCATCATCAGCCGCAAGTTCGGTATGGACATCCACCCGGCAGCAAAGATTGGCCACGGACTTTTGGTGGACCACGCCACAAATATCGTCATCGGTGAAACCGCGACCGTCGGCAACAACGTGAGCTTTTTGCATGGCGTGACCTTGGGTGGTACCGGTAACGAAATCGGCGACCGTCACCCGAAAATCGGAAACGGCGTGATGCTCGGTGCCCACGCCCAGTTGCTCGGAAATATCCACATTGGCGATGGTGCAAAGATTGGCGCAGGCGCCGTGGTGCTTTGCGATGTTCCTGCTCACACAACTTATGCTGGCGTCCCGGCCGTTCAGGTGGGTCACCCGCACGACGACATGCCGAGCTTCAACATGCAGCAAGACTTCACGCGCGACAAAAACTAGACGGAAAGCCCAAGGCGAGAATCGCACAAACGCACTCGTCATCCTGAACGAAAGTGAAGGATCCAGTGAAACTTGAAGGAGCGGGAAATGAACAAGGCTGCAAAAATCAAATTCATTGGCGATAAGCTGGACGAACTGTACCCGAATCCGCCCATTCCGCTAGATTTTACAAGCCCATTCACGCTCCTCGTGGCTGTCGTTTTAAGCGCCCAGTGCACAGACATCCGCGTGAATCAGGTGACCGCGGTTCTCTTTAAAGAAGCAGACACGCCAGCCAAAATGATTAAGCTCGGTGTAGACCGCATTGCCGAAATCATCAAGCCTTGCGGTTTCTTTAACACCAAAAGCGTGAACATATTCAAGCTCTCGCAAGCGCTCGTCGAAAAGTTCAAGGGCGAAGTCCCGCACACGTTCGAGGAACTTGAAAGCCTCCCTGGAGTCGGCCACAAGACGGCGAACGTCATCATGAGCCACATCTTTAAGCTCCCGGCATTCCCGGTCGATACGCACATTCATCGCCTCGCCGAACGCTGGGGATTAAGCGACGGCTCAAGTGTCGAAAAGACCGAAGAAGATTTAAAAAAAGCTTTTCCCAAGGAAGAATGGGAAAAGCGTCATTTGCAAATCATTTATTTTGGGCGCAACTACTGCAAAGCGCGCGGGCATAAAGATGAAGAATGCCCGATATGCTCCGTAGTCCATAAGCGCGGTTAAACCACGCTACACACCTTCAACAAGCTTGTCGAAAACCTGTCCACGAACCTTGTAGTTCTTGAACAGTCCAAAGCTTGCACATGCGGGACTCATAATGACCGTTCCGCCTTCACCAATATTCAAGCTATCAGCAAAAGCTTCTTCAAGCGTTGGGAAAATGGCAGTTTTGATTCCCGCTTCATCCACGCCAGCCTTTTTCAAATCAGCAAGCATGCGCTCGGCGGTCGCGCCGATGAGCGCTACACGCTTCAAGTTCGGGCGCTGCTTCACGAGAATTTCTGAAAGTTCCGTAAAGTCGGCGTTCTTTTCCGAACCGCCAAGAATCAAAGCAAACGGGCGCTTCATGCTGCCGGTTGCCGCAATCGTTGCATCCGGGCGGGTTGCATAACTGTCGTTATAGAATTCAATGCCGCGTTTTTCGCCCTTGAATTCCATACGGAACGGGAGCGTCTCATAGCTCTTGAGCGCTTCGAACGCATCGGCGACTTTCACGCCCAAAGCCTTGCAAGCGAGCGTTGCCGCAGCCATGTTTTCGAGCTGGTAAATGCCACGGACCTTGCAATCCGAGAGATAAAGCTTTTCGCCATCAATCGCAAGAGTCGCACCGTCAATCACGGCATCACCATCGCCGTTGCTTGCACCATCAGCAAGGCTTACAGCATACTTAGTCTTTGCCGGGCTTTCCGATGCAATTTTTGCAGTCGGTTCGGCATCTTTCAAATAAACGCACGTACCTTCGCGCTTTTGCCAACGCACAAGGTTTGCCTTGGCATCGCGATATTCTTCAACGCTCTTGTGCCAGTCCAAATGTTCTGTCGAAACGCGCAAAACAACGCCTACATCCGGAGACACAGACAAAGTCATAAGCTGGAAGCTTGAAAGTTCCAAGATGCTGATACGGTCCGGAGTCTCGTCTTCGAGCAAGTCCAATGCCGGCACGCCAAAGTTTCCACCAATTTCGTTTTTGCGGCCGGTCTTCGTCAGAATGTGCGAAATCATGCTTACGGTAGAACCCTTGCCGAGTGTACCTGTGACGCCCACAGTCGCTTTCGATTGAGTTTGTTCCAAAAAGAGCTGAATCTGGCTCGTCATGAGACCGCCGTTCATCTGGAACTTGAAAAGCTCCGGACTCATTGGATAAACGCCAGCCGAACGTATGACCGTCACGCAATCCTTGAGTCCGTCCAAATAGTTCTCGCCGCTGCTCACCTTGACGTTCACGCCTGCAGGCACATCCGGGAGAGTCACCGGATTCTTGTCCATCACGACAATATCCTTGACACCTTCGCGGAAAAGGTAACGCAACGAGCTCTGGCCTTCAACGCCAAAGCCCAAAATTCCAACCGGAGAAACAAGAGTGTTCTGCATAAAAATCCTTGATGTAATTCCAATTAAAATTTAGCAACCCTGATAAAAAAAGAAACCCACCCTTGCGTTACACAAGGGCGGACTTCTGAATGAGGTTTGACCGACTTGAAATCAAGTCAATCTAAACTTTTACTTGGCCTTCTTCTTGCCTTTCTTTGCTTTCGGAGCTTCTGCCGGAGCAGCAGCTTCAGGAGCCGGAGCGGCTTCAGCCTTCACTTCAGCAGCAGGTGCGGCCGGAGCTTCTGCCTTGACTTCTGCGGCAGGTGCAGCCGGAGCAACTTCAGCCGGAGCATTGAAAGTAGCCGGGAGAGCCGGAACTTCCGGAACAGCCTGTTCGGCAGCGCTTTCACGAGTAGCCTTCTGCATAGCAGATTCTTCAACAGTCTGATCCTGCTTAGCCGTGATGAGGCCAAGAGCGAAAACCACGATGAAGAAAATCACAGCAACGACACGGGTCAACTTCTGGATGAAGGTCGCTGCGCCGGCGGTAGAAAATGCAGATTGCGAAGTCATGCCACCGAGACCTGCCAGACCGCCCATCTTGTCGTTCTGAACGAGGACGAGGAGAGCAAGGAAAAAGCAGAGAAACACGTGGAGGACGATCAATACCCAAAAGAGAGTTGTCATTTGTGACGTTCCTTTCGTTAAAAGTTACTTGGCTTCAGCGGCGTCGATGATTTCCTTGAAGGTGTTAGCCTTGAGGCCTGCACCACCAATGAGACCGCCGTCGATATCCTTCTGAGCGAGGAGGCCAGCAGCGTTTGCACCCTTCATGGAGCCACCGTACTGGATGCGCATGCCTTCTGCAACAGCTTCGCCGTAGATTTCCTTAACAACGGAGCGGACATAAGCCTGAGTTTCTTCAGCCTGTTCGTCGGTAGCGGTAACGCCAGTACCGATTGCCCAAACCGGTTCGTATGCGAGAACGCACTTTGCTGCGTCTTCAGCAGAAACGTCCTTGAAAGCGCCCTTGACCTGGAGGCCGAGAACTTCCTTGAGGATGCCGCCGTTGCGCTGGTCGAGAGTTTCACCGATGCAGATGATCGGCTTGAGGCCAGCTTCGAGAGTCTTCTTGACCTTGAGGTTCACGGTTTCTTCCGTTTCGTGGAAGTACTGACGCTGTTCAGAGTGACCGATGATCACGTATTCAGCACCGATTTCCTTGACCATGTCAATGGAAACCTTACCCGTGTATGCGCCCTGGTCCTTCCAGTGGATGTCCTGGATAGCGAGCTTCACGTTCGTGCCCTTAATAACGTCTGCAACCTTAGCAGCAGCGAGGTAAGTCGGAGCAATAACGACTTCGGTCTTCTTCACGTCCTTGACGGCTTCCACGATATCCTTAGCGAGCTGAACGGATTCGCTAACGGTCTTGTTCATCTTCCAGTTACCAGCAATGATATACTGACGCATAATTAACTCCTTGAGAGGTTTAAAATTTAACGCGCGTAAATGTAGAAAATCCTCTTACTGCTGTCACCCCGGACTGTGTTCCGGAGCCACCTTTTTTATAAAAAAAGCCCCTCGGCGGTTAAACCAAGGGGAGCAGTTGTTTATAAGCAATGATTAGTGATCGTACGTGCTAGAGCGTGCAGAGCTCGGAGCCGGAGATCCACCATAGCGGTCGCCTTCGATCTTGTCGAGGACCTTTTCGCCTTCGTATCCCTTCAAACGAGCCTGTTCCGGGTACTTCCAGAACAAACGAGTGATGAGCTTGCCTTCGCGAGTGAAGTATTCCCAGACCATGCCGTCAGCGGTTTCGTGATCGGGAGGTCCCCACAGGAGGTTCACCATGTCGGTCGTCATGCCTTCTTCGATGTAACCCTGCTTGAAGGTGTTCTGCAAGTGCTTGTCGATGCCCATGCTTTCCTTGGAAATGAAGTACTCGCGTTCGTATTCGTTCTGGCCGACGCCGCGTTCAATCAGCACGGGCGACGAATACTTGCTATTCGTACATCCAAAGAGCATGAGTGCACCAAAGGAAAGTGCGCACAGATGGGAAAATTTCATTGGATCTCCTTGTATTTGATGACCACAAAATAAGAATTTATTGCGCAAGTAGCTAAATAATTTTTAGATTTTACACTGAAATGAATAAGATTAACGCTTTGTTTAAAATTATTTTACTTAATGTGGCGATTTGGGGTTCCCTTTGCTTTGCTGCTGTGGGTGTAGACCAGTCTAGCTTGGTCGGCCTGCGTTACGGACCGAACTTGTCTTGGGGTGGAATGGTGAATTCCCCGATTGTCTGGGGGCAGTGGGTACCGCAGGCCAACGTAGGCATGCGATATACTTGGCTTGAACCTTTATCCCCGCTGAATTACGGGAGTCCTCTTGGTTTCGCCTCGGCATACCTCAAGATGGACGCCTCCATTGAAGTCTCTCCGTTTTACGGAGGATTCCGCGCTGGGCTTGGGCTCAGACCGTTCAAAGTGAATCCGCAAATCGAATTTGGCTTTGTCTATGAAAGCTACTTCTACTTCAAGTCAAACTTGGAAATGGTCAACGCCGATGTCAAAGGCAAAGGGCATATTGCCGAAACCTGGAATTCAGACTACATCTTAGACCATGTCGGAAACTCAAATTCCGATTTTGACTACGCCCAGCTATTCGACATGAGTATCGACTTTAGCTACACCCTGCCACACGGTGGCGTTATCGGTCTTGGAGCCCATTACGTGCTAACTGATATCAGCACGGATTTCGAAGGCAAAAGCTACGATTATAAGCGCAATATCCCGGTATTCAGCCGCGACTACATCGTAGAACTCCAAAGCTTTGGACGTTTCCCTGTATCAAATTTTTGGGCAATCCTTTACGAAGGCATGTACCTTAAAACAGGGCTCTTACGCAGTGGTGGCAGTGTCAAAAAGGAATCGTTAAGCTATCGAATGGTCCTTCTCGGAACTCATTTTTCTTGGCAAGACGGACTTCGCAACTTCATCGTCAAGGCCGGCATGTGGCGGCGCGACAAGAGCCGTTTCTACAATGGTTCATTCGCCCAGCAGTTGCTGGTTCAACTTGAGTATAAGGGGTACTTTTCGTTCCCCTTCCACAGCAATTTTTCCAAATAACTTAGGAACCGGCAAAAGGATTTTCGGCTGAACCGGCTTTTGTTGCGGTTCGATTTCAAGAGAATGCATCGGATAAGCCGATTTGATCCAAAGGCTCCCGCTGTAATCTTCGCTAGAAACGCTAGCCAAGGTCGGGAGCAATTCATTGGCATAGGATTTCCAATTCGCAATCGAGAAATAGCGCGGTTTCTTAGCCCCACGCATCACAACTTTTTCGGGCTTTTCGAGAGAATCGACAACGACACTCCACCACATATTCGAAGCTGCCGTCGCAAGAACATTAACATTCGGTTCCATCGTCGTAGAATCAGGACACTTGAAGTAGCCGTTCGCCAGAAGTTCAAGATCGTCTAGCTTTAGTGGCGTTTTTCCAATGTTGTCCTTCAGATGATGAAGGCCAAGTTGCCTTTTGACCTTACCGCCTTCAAATTCCATATAGCGATACCGGCCAGCGGTAATGAAACTAAACGACGGACTATCGTTCAAATTAACAAAGAATGTATCAAGATCGTCGGTATGATGCCTCCATTCAATGGAGACCCTCGTTTTATTTTTCTCTTCGTTAACAAACTTTCCTTCGACATTGATAATCATCGAAGAATTTGTCAAGAGTCGAGGACATACCTTTTGCACGCTGCTTTTTGCCATTAGAGCCGAAGCCAAAATACAGACAGCAACAACTGTTAATTTTACGTCTTGAATCATATATTTTGAATATAGATAAATTTTTATACAAAAGAAAACCCCAGCCCCTCCCAATGGCTAAAGGAAAGGCCGAGGTTTATGTTTTTTCAGGAAGAAAAATCGTTACTAAGCGTCTTCTTGAATGCTTGCTTCATCACCGTCTTCACCAAGATCGACGGCATCGTTTTCACCGAGCTTGAAGAGCTCCACATCCTTCATGCTTTCACGAATTTTCTGTTCAATTTCGTTGCAGAGGTCCGTATTGTCCTTCAAGAAAAGGCGAGTATTTTCACGGCCCTGACCGATGCGTTCGTTGTTGTAGCTGAACCAAGAACCGCTCTTCTGAATGATGTCCAGTTCGCAGGCAAGGTCGAGAATGGAGGCTTCACGAGAAATACCCACACCGTAAAGAATGTCGAATTCGCACTGAGTAAACGGAGCAGCGACCTTGTTCTTCACGATCTTCACGCGAGTACGGTTACCGATAACTTCTTCACCGTTCTTGATAGCGGCGATACGGCGGATGTCAATACGCTGGGTCGCATAGAACTTCAAGGCATTACCGCCGGTGGTCGTTTCCGGGTTGCCAAACATCACGCCAATCTTCATACGGAGCTGGTTGATGAACAACATGCAGGTGTTCGACTTGGAGAGAATGCCGGTAAGCTTGCGGAGAGCCTGGGACATGAGTCGAGCCTGAAGACCCACGTGGTTATCCCCCATTTCACCGTTGATTTCGGCCTGCGGCACAAGGGCTGCCACCGAGTCCACAACAATGATGTCGATAGCGCCAGAACGTACGAGCGTTTCGGCAATGTCGAGAGCCTGCTCGCCGGTATCCGGCTGGGACACGAGGAGCGATTCGATATCGACACCGAGCTTACGAGCATAAACCGCATCAAAAGCGTGTTCTGCGTCGATGAAGGCTGCAACGCCGCCAAGCTTCTGAGCTTCTGCAATAGCATGCAGAGCAAGCGTTGTCTTACCGGAAGATTCCGGTCCATAAATTTCAATGATACGTCCGCGAGGGAAACCGCCTACGCCAAGTGCCATGTCGAGCTGAATGCAACCCGTCGGAATGACCGGGATATCTTCGACCGGCTGTTGACCGAGGGCCATGATGGAACCTTTACCGTAATTCTTTTCGATCTGGGCGATAGCCGCCTCGACTGCTTTTGCTTTTTCGCTGGAAAGGTTGCTAGTAGGGGTTGTAGTTTTCTTAGCCATATAGGACTCCGTTTTTTATCTTTTTTTGTTAATATACTAATTAGTGAACTTTTGTGCAAGTGCTTTTTTGGCTATTCAGCAAAAAAAGAAGCCTGCCCATAATCTTATACACGCTTTTTTTACGGATTTGTTCACGGTTTCCTGCAAAAATTTCGCAAAAGGCTTCATTTTGCAAACTACTGGCGACACACATCCATACCGTTCCGACAGGTTTTCCCGGTTCTGCACCAGTAGGCCCTGCAATTCCCGACGTAGCAACCGCCCATTCGCAATTGAATTTTTGGCGGGCACCTTCTGCCATGGCTTTTACGGTCTGTTCGCTAACAGCGCCGTATTTTTCAAGAATTTCCTCGTCAACGCCCAGCAAGTCATGTTTGACTTCGTTCTGGTAGGCGACAATTCCACCCTTCAAAATCGCAGAAGAACCAGCTTCGTTGACGATGCTCGATGCGATAAGCCCGCCCGTGCAGGATTCCGCCGTCGCCATCATCTCACCGCGCTTGATTAGCTCTTCCTTGATTTTCATGGCAAGTTCGTGAATTTCGTGTTCGATATTGATTATTTCGTTCATCATTACGCCTATAAGTTAAAAACATTAAATGTCAAAAACAGACATTTTCTTAAAAACTGGAAATTTTTCTTTTTTTTCGCGAAAAAATTAAATAAATTCCACCCATTGCAACTTCACCTTCCAGTACCACATCCAAATTCTTTTTCTATATTCGCCGCAAATGACTCTAAAATCCACCATAACGGCAATTTTGGTGATATGCGCGTCCCTTTTTGCAGAGACGGCCACTCCAGTTGCAGTCCCGGACTCGGCAAAGGGGAACACCGCGGTATCCGCCGGTGCCAATAGCAGCGCACCCGAAACAGATGCCGAAGACGATTCCGACGACGATGACGTTTCGGAAGCACCTTCCGATGTGGATTTTGAAATGTCCTCCACTCCGCTTTTAAAGGGCAAGACCGGGATCCCCGCAATCGACACGCTCCCTGTAAACGAATGGGACATTCCGACAAAACGCAATTCGCTCAAATACGCCATGTTGTTCAGCCTTTTACCGGGTGGCGGCCAGTATTATACAGAACACTATGTCCGTGGCGGATTTTTAACAGGCATTGAAGGTTTGCTTATTTACGATGTATTCTTCAACAGATCGTACCAGAGAGAGAGACTTTTGGATCGCGCCCGTCCCTTCCAGGATTCTGTGCTCTACTTTACAACGAAGGTCCTAGAAGCCCGTCGAAACAACGCACCGCTTGATAGCATCACCGAATACCAAAGCAAGCGACAAGAATTTCTGGAACGCGTAAGAGCCCAGAGCGACAAAAAAATGGAACAGGAAGACGTCCGCAAAGCTGAAGTCGCATGGCTTATCGGTGTACATCTCTATGGAATGTTCGACACCTTCGGCATTTGGTACAACAACAACCACCGAAGCACAGAATATCGGGATATGAAAACAGCCGTTCTTTGGGCTTTACTACCTGGAGGCGGACAAATTTTCAACCGTGATTTCGGCAAGGCAGGCTTAGTTTATATGGGCATACTTGGTGCAGCGGCCAGCGTATCCACATCACAGAACATGGTCAACTATTACCTTGATCGTAAGCACCTGGTCGAAAAAGAAAATCCGAAATCAGAAGAATACGACCGCATAGTCGAACGCGTGACTTACTACAGAAAGAACCGCAACACCTACATTTGGGGCGGAGTCTTGATTTACCTGTACGCTATAGCCGATGCCGCCGTA
Organism: Fibrobacter sp. UWB3; assembly: GCF_002210405.1. Lineage (NCBI taxonomy): Bacteria > Pseudomonadati > Fibrobacterota > Fibrobacteria > Fibrobacterales > Fibrobacteraceae > Fibrobacter > Fibrobacter sp. UWB3. Next base: position 1,279 of record NZ_MWQJ01000016.1, on the reverse strand, counting down.
GACGCGCTTTTAAGCGATTTCGACAGTCCTATGCACATGGCCCTAGTCCCCAATTTTAACGGTGGCGCTCAAGCCGTATTTTCACTTGATTTCTAACACAATCGCCAAGTATTCAATCCTAGAATTCTTGTTTAATCGTCCCGTTTTTTTGTAGATTAAAAAAGAGTCCCTTGAAAGAAGGAGGAAATATGAAGCGTTTATTGATACTTATCGCGATGACGCTTGCGCTTCCGCTAATGGCAAATGCCCAGACCCGTTACACGCCGGCAGAACTGGACACCCTAGTCTCAACCATCGCCCTTTACCCAGACCCCTTGCTCGTTCATGTTCTGAACGCCACAACGCATGGGGACGATTTTCCGAGTGCATACGCATTCGCCAAGGCTCACCGCAACCTGAAAGGCGATGACTTAGCCAAATCGATCGAAAAAGCAGAACTCGATTACGACGAATCCGTGATAGCGCTGATTCCATTCCCCGACGTACTCTACAAGCTTGCAAAATACGCCACATGGGCACACCAGCTAGGCGAAGCCGTCGACATGCAGAAAGCCGATGTCATGGACGCCGTACAGAGAATGCGCAAGGTCGCCCACAAAAACGGCTACTTGCAAAGCGATGACAAAATCGAAATTAAAGTTGATGACAACATAACAATCCAGCCAGCACAAGAAGAATACGTATACGTCCCTGAATACGATCCTCGTGTAATTTATTACGTTGTTTCAGATAACAATGTTCGCATCCGTTATATAAATGGGACATGGACCGGGGCAGGTCTTGTCTATTGGGGATGGGACCCATTTGTCTATGATTGGGTTCACCGTAGGCCGCACTACCGCCATCCACATCGCTACGCACCGCCACCTCCACGTCACCATCCAAAGCGTACGCATTATATACGTTACAAAAACACGCCTCCCCCTCCACCACCTCGTTCTAATACAACGTGGGATCGCCGGCCGCCAGCCCCTCAACCGCGATCCAACAATTTGAGAAAACCAGCGCCGCCACCGCCGCAGCAGCCAAATTACAAGCGCCCAGCTCCGCCACCGCCACCCCAATATTCTGACGATGAGGACAAAAATACACATAGGGCTGAACGTCACCATAATTCACACAATGCACCTCCTCCGCCATCTCGTCGAAGAAGGTAAAAGATATTTTCAAAAAAAAATCACAAACACCCCTTTACAAGAATAAACATTTAAACTAAATTTGTGCCGTTCCGCTAAGGACCACGCGGTCGTGGTGGAATTGGTAGACACGCTAGCTTGAG
>NZ_MWQJ01000015.1:0-87188 GCF_002210405.1 Fibrobacter sp. UWB3 | reverse complement strand
TCTGCGGTGACGGTGCAGGGCATTGATTGCCAAACGATGGAGCTGACTGGCGAAATTTTTGAAGGTACGGTCAAGAGCGACAAGGGCGACTTTGGCGTTGACGATGTGAACCTCTCGGCGACATGCGCTTTGTTCGAAGTGACCGGTTATTACTTCAATGAAGTGACGGGCAAAAAGTCGGCGAACGAGGTGACGCTCCATGCGCTCTCGGATTTGAGCGACCGCAAACACGTGAACATCAACATGCTCACGGAACTTGAATACAAGCGCGTGATGAATCTCGTGTCGGAAGAAAAAATGTCGTTTGCTGATGCGAAAAAGCAAGCTGAAAAGGAAGTGCTTGCTTCGTTTAATGTAAATGGCGATTATGCGTTGTCCGAAGACTTGAACATCTTTGAAAATGGCGATGGAAATGCGGCGCTTTTGGCCATGAGCGTGCTTGTGCAAGTGTCGGGTGATTCGAGCAAGAATGTGGATGTTGCCGAACGCGTGGATAACTTTGGTACAGCAATTGCAGAAAATGGTTCTTTGGATAATTCCGCAAAAACGGAAATGGCGGACTGGGCCGCTACAGCGGAGTCGAACGGTCAAATGGCAAAGATTCGTAGGAATCTTGAAAACTTGGGCTACGCCGAAAAGATCGCATCGTTTGAAAATGTTGTAGAAGATTTTGCGACTGGTGTTGCTTCGAGTGAAAGTTCTTCTAGTGTTGCGCTTGGTGCCGGAACTTCGTCTAGCAGTTCTTCGAGCGAAGTAAAGCAATCTAGCAGTAGTTCCTCCGTCGTTCTGAGCTCCAGCGAAGAATCCAGTAACAATACAAAAGACTCTTACTTGAATCCAGAAATTGAGTACGGTGAATTGACGGATACTCGTGATGGACAAGTTTACAAGACCGTGAAAATTGGTGATCAGGTGTGGATGGCGGAAAACTTGAATTATGAAAATGGAAATAGTTTGTGCTACAGTGACGACACTACTGAATGCAGTAAGTCCGGTCGTCTCTACATTTGGGATGATGCAAAAGATGTTTGTCCGAGTGGATGGCATTTGCCTGATCTGTTAGAATGGGATGTTTTATACTCTGCGGTGGGTTCTCGGAAAGAGACTGCACGAAATCTCAAGTCAACCAGTGGTTGGACTGAAAATGGAAACGGTGTTGATGCATATGGTTTTTCTGCATTACCTGTTGTTTTTTGGGAGGGTTCGCAATTCTTTACCGAGGGTAGTTATTCGATGTTTTGGACTTCTACAGAATGGAATGCCGATAATGCATATATGCAAGAATTTTACATGCTTTCTGATTCGATACAAAATGGTCCTTTACCCAAGAAAATGGCAGTCTCCGTCCGTTGCATTATGGGTGATGGTAAAGCGGTGGATGTGTCCAGCAGTAGTTCTGCGAAATCTTCATCAAGTGACGCGGATGGTTTCGACTGGAGCCTTGCTAAAGAATCTTACTTGAATCCTGATATCAATTATGGTGAAATCACGGACTCCCGCGATGGCAAAATTTATAAGACTGTGAAAATTGGTGATCAGACATGGATGGCGGAAAACTTGAACTACACCGATAGCGTACAAACACCTAGTCTTAAAGGAGGCATGTGGTGTTATGACGATCAGCCTAAAAATTGTGATGTCGGTGGAGCTTTTTACACATGGGCTGCAGCGGTTGATTCCATCGCTTTATACGATGAAAGAGGCTTAATTTGCGGCGATGAAAAAGAATGCCGTGTTTCTGCAAAGGTGCAGGGAATTTGTCCTAATGGTTGGCATTTGCCGGATACGACAGAATGGAGAACTCTAATTAAAGCTGTTGGTGGCAATTCCAAAGCAGGAACCGTCCTCAAGTCTCAAAAAGGGTGGGATATGATCAAGGCTAGCAGCAGTAACGGCAATGGAACGGATGCCTATGGTTTTGCGGCATTACCTGTAGGCCTTAGCAATGATGGAGACCATGGTGGATTCAGCTACGACGGAATAATTGCCCTTTTTTGGACAATTAATGAAGCTTCTGGCTGGAGTGGTTTTAGAGCCATATCGGCTAATTTTGAAAATGTCAATAACTTTGTTTCTATGGGGAGTAACGGCACTTCCAAATCTTCGGGAATTAGTGTTCGCTGCATAAAGGATTATGATTCTGTAGCAAGTAGTTCTAGCAGTTCCGCTGCATCGTCGAGTTCTGTTGAGGTGTTACCGCCTTGCAAGACGGAGACTGAGGACAATTGTGAATACGATACTTTGACTGATGACCGTGATGGTCGAACTTACAAGACGGTGAAAATCGGCAATCAGATTTGGATGGCGGAAAATTTGAACTATGCTTATTTGCAGTCAACAGAAAACATGGATTCCACCAGTTTCTGTTATGATAATGATCCTGCGAATTGCGATAAGTATGGTCGCCTTTACATTTGGGCTGCTGCAATGGATAGTGCAGGCTTGTTGAACGATGATGCTAAGGGCTGTGGCTATGACGTGGACTGTTCTCCGAAATTCCCGGTTCAGGGAGTTTGCCCGAGCGGCTGGCATTTGCCAAATCAGGCCGAATGGCTAACTCTGTATTCTACGGTGGGAAGCAAGAGTCTTGCGCTCGAGGCTCTCAAGTCGCAGAATGGCTGGTGTAACAATTCGAATGGAACAGATGCTTTCGGTTTTTCGGGATTGCCTGCTGGTTACGGTTACGAGGGATCCTATGGCAGTTTCAAAAATAATGGTTGCTACGCAGTTTTTTGGACTTCTACGGGGAATAATCGCTGGTACGCAAACTATGAGGAATTGTATTACGAAAAAGAATATTTGTCTTCTGGCAATAAACTCTACAGTTTTTCCATCCGTTGCGTCAAAAATTAGAGAGTGAAAAAATTAATACGTGTTTGGAAAAGGAGTAGATATTAGATGAATACGCTGTTGCTTAAGAAAAGTCTCCGCATTGTAGAAACTCTGATTGTCGGGGCTATGCTTTGGGCATGTACATCGTCTAATGATGATGGCGGCTTTGCTGGCGGTTCTTCGGACGATGCCGGCGTTTACGCCGTCAAGGATTTGGACGTGGCGGGTGTCTCGCAGAAGGGCCCGTTTGTCAAGGGCTCTGCGGTGACGGTGCAGGGCATTGATTGCCAAACGATGGAGCTGACTGGCGAAATTTTCGAAGGTACGGTCAAGAGCGACAAGGGCGATTACGATGTTGGCGGAATTACGCTTTCGTCTTCGTGTGCGGTCTTTGAAGTGACCGGGCTTTATCTTGATGAATTTACGGGCGCACAAACGACGGAACCAGTAACGCTTCGTTCGCTAGTGAATCTCAAAGATCGAAAGAGCGTGAACGTCAACGTGCTTACGCGATTGGAATACGACCGTGTCGTGAAACTCGTGTCCGAACAGAATGCGTCTTTTGCAGATGCTAAAAAACAAGCTGAAAGCGAAGTGCTTGGCTCGTTTGGTATCGCAAAAATTTCGGACAATTTTGAAGACTTGGACTTCTTTAAAAAGGGCGATGGAAATGCGGCTCTCCTTGCGGTAAGCGTGCTTGCGCTTGCTTCGGGTGAATCTGGCAAAAATGTGAATGTCGAGGAACGTTTGAACGAATTCTCCACCGCAATTTCAAACAATGGTTCTTTAGATGATAGCACAAAGACGGAAATTGCAAATTGGGCTGCTTCCGCTATGGCAAACGGCAAGATTGATACAATTCGTAAAAATATTGAAAGCTGGGGTTATGCCGATGAAGTTCCCGAGTTTGAAAAGTTTGTTATAGAGCGAGACTCCCTTGTCGATACACGTGATGGGCAAGTTTACAAGACTGTAAAGATTGGTAATCAGGTATGGATGGCTGAAAATCTCAATTATGCGGATAGTGTAAAATCCCCAATTTTGGAGGGCAACAGTTGGTGCTATAACGATTCTTCAAAATATTGTGATAAGTATGGTCGACTTTATGCATGGTCTGCGGCGTTAAATGTATGTCCTGAAGGTTGGCATTTGCCTGATACTACGGAATGGAATACTTTGTTTGAATCTGTCGACAATCCATATTTTGTGGGTAGAATTTTAAAGTCAAAGAGTGACTGGCAGTTGGGTAGGAGTGGACCTGAAGGCATAGATGCGTTGGGCTTTAATGTTTTGCCTGCAGGTGCTGGACATACTGGGAATTTTATTGGCTTGCGTGTTTATGGACATTTCTGGAGCTCGGATTTGGCAAGAGACGGTGTTATTTATGCCATCCGCTTTGGTTATGATGAAGATCAGCCTGCTATAACACTGGAATATGAAAGTGATGGAGGATTGTCTGTTCGTTGCTTAAAGGATTAAATCAAGGAAGAAAGGATAATAAAATGAATTTCAAAAATGTGACTCGAGTTTTGTTAGCTGCGCTCGCCGTGCCTGCGTTTGCCGCGAACGGAACCATGAAAGGCGACGGCTCTGCAGAAAAGCCTTTCGAAATAGAAGACTATGAGGACCTCAAAGCAATAGGCTCGGGTGCTTATCTATATTCTTCGAATTACGTTGTGGCAAAAGACATTGATGCGTCTGCTTCGAAGAGTGAACGATGCGATGGCGATGACTGTAGAGGTTTTATTCCGATTGGGAAAAATAAAGATGCGGTGGACAGCACTGTTTTCTGGGGAACAATCGATGGAAAAAATCACATCATCAAAAATTTGAAAATCAACAATGGATACTCGGGTGAATCGGGCTTTATTCAAACATTGATTGGCTCTGTAGTCAACTTGAATTTTGATAGCTTGGATGTAAAAGGCGAAAGTCGTAATGCTGGCGGTGTCGCTTCGGCTCTTGTGGGGACTATCCAGAATGTGCATGTGACCCATGGCAAAGTGTTTGGCTATGAACGTGTTGGTGGAATTGTAGGCAAGGCGATAGATAAAACTGGGTATGCTCCGGTCAAAGGCTATGAAGATATGACTCCCGTTTTAAGGAACGTTTCGTTCCAGGGAGAAGTTGGGGGATACCAGCAAGTTGGCGGCGTTGCAGGTATAATAGGTGTTGATGTCGATAGCCTTGTTGCTGATGTTGATATATCTATAACATATAAAGATGCTAAGGAAATTGGAGGAATCGCTGGGTATAACTATGGGCATATTCAAACGAGTCATTCTAGCGGAAAAGTCATTGTTACGGCTCCTAAAGTGGGCGCCGTTGGAGGGCTTGTTGGTGAAAGTTTCAAGGGCCTGATTGAACACAGCTATTCTTCAATGGATGTTGAAGGCCGTTATTCTGTAGGCGGGTTGGTGGGCTATAACGAAGGCTCCATTTATGCGTCGTATGCAACAGGTTCTGTGAAAGAATATGGGGATGAATCCAATGGCTTCATGGCTCCAGATTATGCAGGAGGACTTGTTGGTTCTAATTATGGAAAGATTTTCGTCTCTTATGCTCTTGGCTCTGTCATTGGCGATGAAAGAGTTGGAGGCCTTGTTGGTCAAAATTCTGGAGAAATCTATTACTCTTATGCTCGGGGGAATGTAACTTGCAAATCGGTTATTGATGAAAGTGTTGGAGGTTTCGTTGGTTTTAATTATGGCGAAATTTACTCTAGCTATGCCGCAAATACCGTTGAAGGTATCCATGTTGGAGGGTTTGTAGATTTAAATGAAAGTGATGTCGTGAATTCTTACTGGGATGCGGAACTGTCTAAAATTGATAGTAGCTCTGGCGGCACGGGGCTTAAGACAAAAGAAATGATGACGATGTCTTCTTTTGCGGGGTGGGACACTCTTGGATATTGGATGTTTGAACGTTGCGAAGCTTCTAAGTGTGAAATTGATGATGAACTTAACGGGTGCTTTTGCAAAAAGGATTTTATCAAGTTCTGGGCGATAGATGAAGGCAAATCTTATCCATACTTGAACGATGGTTTTGATCTGGATGATTATTATTGGTATCAGCATTTATGGGGTATTTACTTAAATTCCGTAGAACAACCTCCCCTTCGGATTCAAAATCAAACGATTGTCAAAACGGCATCTTTGGGTGCTATGTTCCAAGGTGGTAGTGTTGCGCTCCGCTTTGAAATTCCAACTGCCGCTTCTGTGAAGTTCTCGCTTGTGGATATGCAGGGCCGAGTGGTGCGGGTGTTTGATCTTGGTCGCCGAGCAACGGGTGCGCATTTCGAATCGCTTGATGCTGGAGAAATTGCCCGGGGCCGCTATGTTGGCGTGCTGCAAGTGGGCGGCAAGGCTACCGAAAATGTGATGCTCCTGAAAAAATAGTTCTCTAATTTTTTGATTGACGATTCGATAGATCCGTGGGTTAAATAGCCTGCGGGTCTTTTTTTGTTTGAAGTTTTTTACAAAATATTTTGGACCAAATAGCTGAAAAAAGCGTGTAAATATAGTGGTAGAGGTGTTCTCTACCGCTTTAAAGGATAAACTTATGAATAGAGAACAATTTGGCTTTTTTCTCAAGAAACTTAGAACGGCTAAAGAACATGGACAGGATGTTGATTCTGTTGTCAAAGAACATGAAAACGAGAATGTTTATTTTTATAACGACAGTTGCATAAAAAAGATTCTTGCGAGTGAGAAAAACATTGCACTTACAACGGATCTCATAAATGCTTCTTTAAACCTACTAGGTGCGGATCGTGTTGCTCATCCTAAGCTTGTGAATCCATTTATTCCTGGTGAGCTTGGCTATAGAAATGTTGAACCAGACCTCTTGCTGACTAATGAGCGGGAGGAAGGGTATCCACGCGACCGTATTTCTATTGAAGTTCAGCATGAAAGCAATATGGTTTATAGAAACCGTGTTGTGCTTTATGTGTCCCGTCTCATCAGTAACATGGTTCGGAAAAATGATCCGCCTGTCCTAGAAAATCTTAATCTCATTAGCTTTCAGTTTACAGATGCCTATCCTTGGAGTGTGTCACGCAATTATCGCCATACGGTACAACTCCGAAATCAGGAACAGTTGCTTTATTATGATCGTCAGACTATTACGATTGTTGAAGTAAATAAGTTCTTTGCACATGCTGATGCGTTTGCTGATGACCGCAGCCGTCTTGCTCAGTGGCTCCGGGCTATAGACACTCTTAATCGAGAGTCTGATTTTGGGGAGTTTGCAAATGATCCTGTTTTCAAGATATTGCAAAGTGAGGTCAAATTGAGTAATTTTAGTTCGAGGTATCTTATGACTGTAGATATGAGCGATTTTGATAAGTCTATGGCAGTGTTTTCCAAGCAGGAGCAAATTGCAAGGAAAATGCTTGCTAGAAATATGTCTCCTGAAGAAGTCGCTGAAGTGACGGATATCCCTTTGTATCTTGTTCGTGAAATCAAGAAGGATATGGAGTTGGCGAAAGCATAAATGCTAACTCGTTTTCGTGAATATGAATGCCGGTCCTTGAGGCCGGTTTTGCTTTTTTATGTGATATAGCTCCCATGGTCTAAGATCATGGGTTGATATTCCCCTCAAAAAATATATGTTTGCTTAAAGGTTCTCATTGGGGTATTCGAGGGGTTTTGATGAAATTGAATTTTCACAGTCTTGCGTTTAAACAGACTGTCTTGATATTGCTCGGCATCACGGTGATCTTTGTCGCGATGATTTTTATGCTTCAGCAGCAGGTCAGCTCGAGGATGTCGGAACTCATCATGGCACGTGGTCAGGAAATCAGTGAAAAGCACGTGTCTTCCATCGACAATATCTTTGAAGATAACGCCGCGGTTGTGAAAAATATCGTGGCTATGCTTGAACGTGGTGATTTGAACAAGAAAAACGTCGAGGAGTTTTTACCGGCGGAATACTTGCGCGCTCATGAGAAAAATTCAGTTGCGTCTGCACTGTTTATTGCCTACGAACCGGAGCGGAATGGCCGCGAGTTCATGCGCATCACGGGTCATGGTCTTGAGGGTAAGGTCATGGAAGTGAAGGACTACCGCGAAATGCCGTGGTACAAACAGTCCATCGAGACGGGCAAGGGCCAGTGGTACGAACCGTTTATTGGCGTTTATGCGGACCAGCCAGTGGCGCTTTTTGCGATGCCTTTTTACCAGACGCTCCCCGATGGTTCCAAGAAATTCAAGGGCGTTGTCGGGCTTGATATTTTTGTCTCGTTCTTGCGCGATGCGGTCTCCTCGATAAATATTGAAAACTCGGGATATGCGTTTATCCTCTCTGCCGAAAACAGGTTTGTCGCGCATCCGCGCGATGAATGGGTTTTCAAGGAATCGCTCCATTCGCTGGCGAAGGGTCATGAGGCGGGCTTGTCTGCTTTTGAGAGTGCGGTCCGCGATTTGCGCAGCGGACTTTTGCTCGGCAAGACGTTTAGTGGCGAAAAGGCTTGCATCTATTTTTCGCACATGAAGGTGGACGGCTGGATTTTCGGCGTCGTGTGGCCTGCGGATGAATTTTTTGCAAAACAACGTAAGATGGCATCGGTGCTCGGCATACTTGGCTTGGCGAGCTACATCATGATGATTGTGCTGGTGCTAGTGATTTCGAGCCGCGTGACGCGACCGCTCAAGGCGCTTGCAGGGGTGGCGAAGCGTTTGGGCCAAGGCGACTTTGACGTGGAGATTCCGCCGGTCGATGGCAAGGACGAAATTGCGGAATTTGCAGATGCGTTTGTCCGCATGCGTGATTCGCTCAAGGAAAATATTGAAAAGCAGAAGGGCGCCGAACGTGTGGCGAGCGAACTGGAGATGGCTCGCAAGATTCAGCTCGGATTGCTTGCGCGTAGCGATGATGACGAGGGCGTGAAGGATGCCCGCCATTTGCTCTCTCCGTTTATTTTACCTGCAAAAGCGGTGGGTGGCGACTTCTATGATTTTTGCAAGGTCGATAAGGACAGACTTGCCTTCTTGATTGCTGATGTATCGGGCAAGGGTGTCCCGGCGGCGCTGCTTATGATGTCGGCACGCTCGATGCTCAAGAGCGTCTTGCTCGCGGGTACTTCGGTGGTGGATACGTTCAACGTTGTGAATGACCGCTTGGCGTTCCGCAATTACCTCAACATGTTCGTCACGGTCTGGATGGGAGTTCTCGATTTGCGGACGGGTGAGGTGGAATTTGCATGTGCGGGGCATAACCCGCCGGCGATTCGCCGTGCAGACGGTACGGTTGAGTTTGCAAAGAGCAAGCCCGGTCTTGTGATTGCCGCGATGGAAGGGACGCGCTACAAGCGCCAGACGCTCAAGCTGAATCCGGGCGATACGATTTTCTTGTACACGGATGGCGTGACCGAGGCGACGGATGCGAACGAAAATCTGTTTGGCGACGAGAGGTTACTGCAGACGCTCCGTGAAGCTTGCGGCATGGAACCTGCCGAAATTTGCCCGTTCGTGAAGTCTAGGATCGATGCGTTTGTGGGCGACGCTCCGCAGTTCGATGACATCACCATGCTCGCACTCAAGTTCGTGGGCAAGACTTAATTCGAGAATTTGTGCAGAAAAGGAGGTGCCCGCTCGTCCCCGTCAAGCGAGGACAGGTAGGCGGGCATGACATCTTTGGCACGGAATGCGCGCATGTCGGTAAATGAAAAAAGACCTCGCGAATGCGAGGTCTTTTTCGGGTGGATGACCGGACTCGAACCGGCAACATCCAGAATCACAATCTGGGACTCTAACCAATTGAGCTACATCCACCATGTAGCGAGACCAAATATAAAAAAGCCATCCCAAATTTCAAGGGATGGCAACAACTTTTTTCCAAAAAATTTGTTTTTAGCGCGTAGCGACTACTTTTTCTGCATGATTCGGAGGAAATTTGCACGCTTGAAGTCGTTTCTGTGTTCCATGCAGAAGCGCGGATACACATACTGCTTCGGGAAAATGCGGATCGTGAACGTGTTGTTGCAGCCTTCGAGGCAGCACTTGAATTCCAAGTCCATGGCTTCCGTGTAGTTGTGGCGGAAAATGATGTTCTTGGATTCGATGTTCTCGATATCCTTCTTTTGCTTTTGACGCTGCTTGATGTCGCGGTGCAGTTCGCAGTACTTCGCGATCGGGTGACCCCAGAATTCACGGCCGCAACCGGGTTCCTGGCAGACTTTGAGCTTGATGCGTTTCTTCTTTTTGTACTTAGGTAATTGCATAGAGACCTCAATTAGTAGTAAAGATAATAAAAATTGGTCTTTTTGTAAAAAAGTTGAATTTTGCGAGAGAAAAATCGGACCAATTTCGCGAAAAAAGCGTGTTATATAAGTAGGGACAGTTAAAAAAGGACGCTTATGAAGCTTTTTTGGATTTTGGTTGTCACGGCGGTGATTAACGGCTGCATGTACGTGAGCGGGTCGGCGGAGGGTGAATCGTCGATGCATGCGACGGCGATTGACATGGGGCAGGGGCTTGCGGTGCTCTTCGAATATGGCGGGCGCTATGCGATGTACGATTTTGGGCCCGATTCGGTCGGCGTGGTGGATTCACTTTTGGCCCGCGGGGTCGATACGCTCGATTGGGTGGTGCTGAGCCATAACCATCGGGATCATATTGGCGGTTTTTTGGAGCTTGCGGGGCGGGGCGTTTTTGTGCGGCGTCTGTACATGGGGCCGGATACGGCGGGCGCGTTCTTTCGCGATAGTGTGTTGCGGGTGGCGAGAGCGCTTGGAACGCCAGTGGATACGCTATTGCGAGGCGAGAACGTAAGTTTTGGGGGTGGGGGTAATGGCTCTGCTGGCGGGGAATGTGTGCTTGGGGAATGCGCGCGCTTTGAAGTGCTGTGGCCGGCGAGCTATTTGCGCGTGGGCGAGAATCGCGCGAGTGTGGTGTTGCTCGGGAAGTTTGGCGCAAGCAAGATGCTTTTGACGGGCGACCTGGATTCGGTGGGCGAGCGCCATTTGCTCGAGATGAATCCGACGCTTTCGGCGGAACTTTTGCAGGTGGCACATCACGGTTCGGCAGGGAGCAATACGCTAAGCTTCTTGTCGAAGGTGTCGCCAAAGTATGCGTTTGTGAGTGTCGGTGCTGGTAACGGTTATGGGCATCCCGCACCATCTGTTGTACGTAAACTGAACTTGGTGCTAGGCGATTCTACGAAACTTTATCGCACCGATTTGCAAGGTTCCGTTCGCTTTGAACTCTCGCCGAGCATGGGCGTTTTGCACTAGAAATGACTGGATTCTTCCACTATCGCTTCGCTCTAGTGTCAGAATGACGAGAGTCGTGACGGCTTCACCGTACGTTGTCATTCCCGCTTCCGAGCACTGTCATTCCGCACACCGATACGGAATCTCCATCTCGTTTGTTGCGCTTTGTCCTCCCGGACTCCATGTCACCCCGGACTTGTTCTCTTTGACCACTTAGAGCTTCAGCTCTTATGTGGTCATGATCCGCGAATGGGGACGGGGCGGGATCGCCATCTCGTCATCCTGAAGGAACATGTCTTTCCGCATTCGTCATCCTGAAGGAACGAAGTGACTGAAGGATCCAGTTATTTTTTATATTGTTTTCATCGCATTTTGGGTATTCGCGAGGTTTTCGAGGGTTATGGTTCACAAAATTCACATCCCGGTGATGGGCATTTGCTATACGGCGGACACGCCGATTCGTGTAGCGCATTTGGGAATCACGTCGGTGATTTCGCTTGTGGATGATGGCCTCCTCGAAGAATACCGCATGGCTTATGCAGAACGCTTGGGTCTTGATTTGGGCTCTCCGCAGACAACCCGCATTGGCCGCATCCGTTCGTATTTGGATTTTGTTGCAGACGAAGTAGAACGCAAGTTTACACGTCTTTGTGCGTGCCGCTTTGATGGCGGTAGCGACAAGGACCTTTATTTTCTGATGCTCCCGCTGGATTCCAGGCTCCGCGTAGAATACGATGGCATTTTTGCAAAGACGGGGCTTGCCCGCATTGCAGCCGAGGCGGCTCTTACCGAGAAAATGGAACCGGGCGAAATCCAGGCAAACATCATGGTCGGCTTGAATCATGACGAGGCTGCGTTTGATGCCGTTCGCGGCTTTGCCGCTTCGAAGGTGTCGGGCGCGCTTGTGCTCAGCGCGGGCGTGAACTTGTCCGTCTTCGAAGAGATTGCAAAGTGCAAGGACTTTTACAGGACGGGTACAAGACCTCCGAAAAAGAAGATTATCCTGAAAGTTTCGGATTACCGCTCGGCGCTCATTCAGGGCCGCTATTTGGCAAAGAAGGGCTTGGAAGTTTACGAATACCGCATTGAATCGGGCGTGAACTGCGGTGGTCATGCATTCTTTGAATCCAAGAAGTTGTTGCTCGATGTTGTCCGGGAATTTGTCGAAAAGCGCAAAGAGCTTTTCGAAACCACGCGCTCGATGATTGCTGCAAACGTCCCAGTGCAGGGAATTCTCCCGCCGCCGTCGCCTGCGCGGATTACCGCGCAGGGCGGGCTTTGCGCTCCCGAAGACATTGCTCAAGTCTTGTCGCTCGGGATTGATGGCGTGGGTGTCGGGACTCCGTTTTTGCTTGTACCGCAGGCGACCAGCGTCGATAAGGAAACACGCCGATTGCTCGCGAGCGCAAAGCCCGAAGATGTTTGCATCAGTCATGCATCACCGCTTGGCATCCCGTTCGTGAATCTGCAAACATCGACGGCGGCAAGAATTTGTGAGCAGAAAATTCAGGAATATTTCGCGCCAGAATCAGAAAAATCTGGAAGCTCTGAACTGAAACCCGGATTCCCGTGCCGTCAGCATTACCTTTGCCAAAACATCCCCGGCTTTGACCATCCCGTTTGCATGGCGTCTCGCGAGTACGTGATGCACCGTCTCGCTGAAATTGACAAGCTTGAACAAGAAGATATTGAATCATGCAAAATGCAGTCGCACCATGCGGTTGAAAATCATGAAAGGTCGCGAGAATCCGGTGCCGCTAATGCTTGTGAAAATTCAATGGCAGAAATTCGCAAAAAGTACGACAGGCTTCGCCGAGTCACGCTTTCGCGTGAATGCATCTGCCGATTCCTCGGGAATGCTGGCCGCGAAGAAATCCGCGAAAAAAGTCCATCGCTCCATTACCAGCCGGAATGTGTTGCTGTCGCTCGTGGCTCGCAGCATGCTCGCACTCGCGAACCGATTACCATTTGCCCGAACCCGGACATTGGCTATTTTGATCGCGAATACTCGCTTCTAGAAATGATGCAGCACCTTTACGGCACAGGCAAGCGCCTTACGCCCAAAGACAAACCAAGCGCCTTCGAGGTCGAAGAAAAAATTTTGAAATCGGTGACTTAATTGTAAAAGCCCTGGATCCTTCGACTCCGTTACACTTCGCTCAGGATGACACGGGACGTTTCCTTCCTACTGTCTACTTTCGACTATGTTCTAGTCTGCAAAGCCGATACGCGCCTGGAAGTGGCATTGCGTCTTGTCGTCGGCGTTCATCCCGAAAATGTAGGCGTGATGGTTTGTGTTCTTGAAACGCACGATATTCACCTTGCCTCCGAGCGGAATCTGCGAAATGTAATTTATCTGTATTGAGCGGATTCTGCGGCTCTTGAGTTCCTGCGCGTCGAGCGAGTTTGTCACCCAGTCCACATAGCGGCAGTGGTTCACGTGCTTGTTCATGTCCAAGTCACTGTACTTTGCAATTTCTGTCGCTACAATTTGCGGGTCGACTTGCGGGTCCAAAATATCCATCATTTCGGGGAGCGCGTTCTTGCCCTGAATGAGCGGAATCGGGTACGGTGCGTTGGCTGGGTTTTCTGCCTTGCCGGTCTTCATGTTCACCAAGAGCCACGAAGAAGTCGCCTGCGCGATGGAGTGCCCTTGCGCATCGAGGATGGAATAATCCTTAAGACAAACTTTGTCCTTGATGATGTCTTTTGCCCACGTCGAGATGGAAAGCTTTTCGCCCCAGACCGGGTGGTGCAACAGGCGAATCTTCAGTCGCGTGATGACCGTAGTGTAGCCTGCCTTCATCATCTTCCATATCCCAAAGCCGTTCTGTTCGGCATCGGCGATGGCGGTTTCTTCCATGAACAAGAAGAGATTTGAAAGTTTGAGTCGGCTGTGGTGGTCGCAGTCCGAGAAACGCACTTCAAAATTTTTGGTAGTGACTTCCGGTTCCATGATATTCCTCACGTGGTTGTGTGATTTTCGACTCGCTTTCGCTGTACCCGAAAAAACACGGTATGATAATAATGTATAATTTTTCTTGTATGAACGACTCTCAATTTCGCCCTAGTTTTAAACAGCTTGACGCTTATCATTCATTTAATGGTTCTATCCGTGTTCCGGGGTCCAAAAGCATTACCAATCGTGTGCTTTTGATTTCGGCCATTGCTAACGGGACAACTCGCTTGCACAACCTGCTGCGTAGCGACGATACCCGCTATATGGGCGAGGCTTTAAAACGTCTTGGCGTGAAGGTTGATTTTTCGGACGATTATACGGATGCTGTTGTTGAAGGTCATGGCAAGCCGTTTGATGCAGGCAATTTCCCGGTTGAGCTTTATCTCGGGAACGCCGGTACGGCGATGCGCTCCTTGACGGCCGCTCTTTCGCTTGGCTGGGGCAAGTTCATCTTGCGTGGTGAAGAACGCATGGGCGAACGCCCGATTCGCGACTTGGTCGAGGCTCTCACTACGCTTGGTGCCGACATCAAGTATCTGGAATCCGAAGGCTACCCGCCGGTTCGCATCAAGGCCGATGGTCTCAAGGGCGGCGATGTGAGCGTTCGCGGTAACATTTCGAGCCAGTACCTCACGGCCCTTTTGATTTGCGCTCCGTACTGCAAGACCCCGCTTCACATCCATGTGGAAGGCAAGCTGATTTCTGCACCGTACATTGAACTCACGCTCGATGTGATGAAGTGCTTTGGCGTGAACGTGCGCCACAATGACCTGACGGACTTCTATGTGCCGCAGGGCGTTTACCAGAGCCCTGGTGACTACTATGTAGAGAGCGATGCTAGCTCTGCCACTTATCCCCTTGCTGCTGCCGCTATTTCTGGCGGTGAAGTGAAGGTCTTGGGAATCAGTGAAGATAGCATCCAGGGCGATATTGCCTTTATCGATGTCCTGAAGCGCATGGGTGCCGAAGTTACTCCGAGCGTGGAACCTAGTGGCGAAAAGTGCATTATCTGCAAGGGACCTAAAGACCGCCGTTTGCGTAGCCTTGGCGATTTTAGCGCTGTCGAAATTCCTGATGCCGCCATGACGCTTGCTGTGCTTGCTCTGTTTGCGGATGCTCCGACGACGATTCGCGGCATTGGCAGCTGGCGCGTTAAAGAAACTGACCGCATTGCAGCCATGGTTGCTGAACTTCGCAAGGTTGGTGCGACCGTTTCCTCTGACATGGATTCGATTACGATTGAACCGCCGAAGGAACTGCAACCGGCAACAATTGAAACTTACAATGACCACCGCATGGCAATGTGCTTTAGCCTTGTCTCGCTCGGTGGCGTGCCCATCAAGATTCTCGACCCTGCGTGTGTGAACAAGACTTATCCCCAATTCTTTGAAGACTTCGGAAGACTCGCCCAATGATGAATCTAGCCCAAAAGATAGTTGCCTCAAGTTTTGCACGGCTTGCGTTCTGCGCTTGCCTTGTGTTTGGCGCCTTTGCTACAGAAGCCATGGCTTCGGACACTCTTTCTATTTGGGTTATGGACAACGGCCTTGGGTCAAAGAATGCCATGAAGCGTCTTGTGAAGAAGTTCTATCGCGAGACGGGAATTCCTGTAAAGTTGACCTCATTGAGCTGGGGAGAAGCTTTCAGAAAAATTACGCTCACATTTGCGGATTCGAACGATGTCGCTCCTGACGTGATTCAGCTTGGTTCCACGTGGGTTCCGCATTTTGCAGCGGCAGGCGCGATTCGCCCCATTGATAGTTTGATTTCGAAAATCGATACATCGCGATTCTTGGGCGAAGGCCTCCGCAGTACGCATATTTCGGGAAAGCCCGAGACGTATGCGGTGCCTTGGTTTATCGATGTCCGCGGCTTTTTTGTGAACGAGCGCATTTGGCAGCAGCTTGGTTTTGACGATTCTGATTTTGAATCGTATGCGCATGTGCTTGGCGTCTTGAAGACGATTGCAAGTTCTGACTTGAAGACGGAAGCTGGTGTCAAGGTGACTCCTTTTGCGCTCCCCGGTAAAGACGACTGGACCGGCCAGCAGTGCATGGCGCCGTTTGTCTGGAGCCATGGTGGCGATTTTGTCGTGCCGTCTGGCAAGGGATATCGCAGTGCGCTCTTGGATTCGAATACGCTTGTTGGCCTTGCGCTTTATGCAAAGATTATGGGCGATGCGCAGATGGCGCCTCATAGCTTGTTTGAAAATTCATCTGAAAATGCCGAAGGTTTTGTTCGTTCGGAACGCGTAATCCACTATGGAACTTCTGAACTGATCAAGCAGTTGGAATTCCCGGAACAGGCGGGTGGCCTTGCCAATTCGGCCATCGCAAAAGACGGCATCAAGGTGATGGATCTCCCGGCAGGTTCGCACGGAAAATTCTCGTTCATGGGCGGTAGCCATTTGGCTCTTGGCAATAAGAAGGATACGTCCAAGTATGCGCTTGCCGAACAGTTGCTTGCCTACATGCTCCGCGCCGACAATATCGATGCGTTCTCTCGTCAGGTTGGGTTCTTGCCTGCTGACCGTAGCATTCTCCACATCTGGAACCGCGATTCCCGTTATTCCAAGATTGTTGCTGAACTCGAACACAGCCGTAGCTTCCCGAATATCCCGGAATGGGGCGAAGTTGAAAAAGTCCTGATCGACCTTTCGAATAACATGGGCGCTTTGTTTGTAAATACGAAGCATCAGAAAAAGCGTAGTGCCGCCCTTGCCCAGATGGTTTACGAGGCCAATTCCAAGATTAATGAAATCCTGAACCATTCGGATTCCTTGAACGGTTCCGAAAGAATGCACTGGGCACAGCACATCTTTTTACAGGACTATAATGAAATTTATCCCAAAAGTGCAGCGGAGATTATTGGCCGCAGTGAATTGCCGCTAGTGGATGAAATTAAGGATAAAATCGGCTCTTGCCGTTATTTGCTGATTTCTGTCGGTGCTGGATTTTTGGCGCTTTGTATTGTTTTGACTTGCTTTAGAAGAAAAAAGAAGAAGTGATTTTCATCCATGAATAAGTTGTTTAAAGTTACGTCCCGTCTGCTGCCGTTTCTTGTAGCACCGCTTTTTGCCCATGTCAATGTAGCCTCGTATAAAAGCTACGTGGATTCGCTTTTGCCAGGGACGACGTTTGGGATGTCTCTTCGCTCTGTCAAGATGGGGCGAGAAATCGGGAACGTGAAAGGCAATGAGTTCTTCACTCCGGCAAGTACGCTCAAGACTTTGACAACGGCAGCCGCTATTCATTTTTTGCCGCTTGACTATGAACCGAAAACGGATGTTACGGTGCTTGGCGATATCCAGAAGAGTACGCTCTTGGGCTCTATCCGCATCCGTGGTGAAGGCGACCCGAATATTTCTGCAAGGTACTACGACGATCCATTCTACATTCTGAATGCAATGGCGGATTCCATCCAGGCGATGGGCATTGATACCATTGTTGGGCGGATTGATTTGGACACGAGCTATTACACGGGTCCGTGGAAAGCGGAAAACTGGCGCCGCAATTATTACGATTCTTGGTATGGTGCGGAAATTGGCCCACTTGGCTTTAACGATAATTGCGTGACGATTCGCTTTTGGCCGGGGTACTTCCGCGGCGATACGGCCGTAGTCTCGATTGAACCGGATGTAAATTACGTCAAGGTCGTGAACAACTTAAAGACGGTCAAAGGTCTCAAGAAAAAATGGGTGTATGCGATTGACCCCGACAAGTCCATCATTACGCTCGGTGGGACGATTGGCGAGGATGTCGATTCTGCAAGTATGGTGCTCCCGATCCGAAACCCGATTGGGTATTTTAGGGCGGCATTCATGTATGCGCTCAAGAACCGTGGTATCGTCTTTAAAGAAGATAATCCTAAAGATGATACCGAGCTTAAAACCTTCTCGTTCTCGGCAGCTCCGCTCCTGAGCATTCTCGATGAAATCAATCAGCGCAGCCAGAATTTCCATGCCGAAACGCTGTTGCGCAATCTCGGTGCACAGATTATAGGCGAGGGCAGTGTTGAAGGTGGCCGTGAGGCAGAACGCAAGTTCCTTAAGGAAATAGGACTGAAAGCGGCCGATTTTGAAGTTTTCGATGGCAGCGGTCTTTCTCCGGAAAACAAGGTGAAACCCTCGACGGTTACGAGATTGCTTGCTAAGATGGCTCGCCATCCGAATGGTCAGTACTATATCAACAGCTTTGCAAGTCCAGGCGTGGGCTCGGGCGCAAAGCGCATGGTGAATCTGGAAGCCCCGTGGCTTACCCGTTTTAAGACAGGCTACATTGCCGAAGTCCATGGCTTGGTGGGCTACATCTACACGGTCGATGGCGATACGCTTACGGCGGCGATGTATTTGAACGGAACCAACACCAATCCGGATTGCAAGAGCAAGGATGTTCTTGATACGCTTTGGATGCGCCTTATCAGCTACACCAACAATAATTACAAGTCGCTTTTGCAAATGAAGACCTTGTGGCTCGATGCACAAGGTGTTAGCGGACTCAACAAGCGTCTGGATTACTTCTCTAAAATCCTGATTGGGACTCCGTATAAACTTGGACCGATGGGCGAAGGCCACTTGGACCCGGTTGAAGATAAACCGTTAATTTATCTAGACTCCGTGGATTGCGTGACGTACCTGGAACATGTCGTTGCGCTTGCGATGGCGAAAAGCGAAAAGTCTTTGTACAGACAACTCCAGCGCCTTCGTTACAAGGGCGGCAAGGTGAGTTTCCTCAATCGTAAGCATTACCTGCTCGATGACTGGGTGGGTGAGGGCAAGTATGCAAAGGTCATCCCGATGGAAGGCGAAGTTTCTGTTGAACGCACTATGCCCAAGAAAGAGTTCTTTGAAAATCACAAGGTGAAATTTGCGGGCAAGGAAAAGCCTATTCAGGTTCGTTATGTGCCGTTGGACAAGGCTATTGAAGTGGCTAAGAAAACTCACAAGGGCGCAATGAAGGTTCTCGGTATCGGTATTGTCGGATCCTCCGATAAAATCGACCTTACGCACACGGGATTTGTAATTTATTATCCGGGTCAAAAGCCGGTGCTGCGCCATGCTTCATCGCAAAAGAAACAGGTTGTCGAAGTCCCGCTCGCCGAATACTTGCAGACCCGCAAAGTCCCCGGCGTTACCTTCTTCAAGTTTATACAGCATTAGCTGTTAGCCATTGGTCAATAGCTGATTGTATTTTGTCATGCCCGCCGCCGAGCGGGCATCGCCTTACACGGTACTACAGCAAAGAATCTAGCGCGACTATCGCCACGAGGCTGTAGTCGCCTTTTTTGTCTTCTGGTGCAGTGGCTTCGTCGAATGCGTTGTTTTCGAAAATTGTCCAGGCGTCGGGTGCCCACCCGTAGGCGTTCATCGTAAGCTCGTTGCCCATTGCGATTTCGGCTACTTCGACCTCTTCCCACTTGATGTTCCCGGCGGGCGCCTTGTAGTAGCGCAACATGCCAATCGCGTCCATCGTCTCGGGGTGGTTGTCCACAAGCTCGTAAACGCAGTCCTTGTAGCTCTTGCCGCTCACGCGAACCACTTGGTACGTTCTGTTGTCCTGAAGAAATTTTGAAAGATCATCGCGATGCATGTTGATTTTTGCATCAGGGCTGAAAAATGTTGTGAGTTCGCGAAAAACTTCGGAATCTTCTTCGAGAAGCGGCGCAAGTCTCTTAATCTGCGATGTAATTTCTTCAGGCATGGCCTAAAGATAAGAAATTTGTATTTTACGGGAGCGCGCAAAAATGAAACGCCTTGATTTGACCTCGTTTTTAGGGGTAAATTGTGAGTTAATTTTGGGCGTAAAGTTCGCTTTTTATGGTAGCTCTTACTATCTTTATGGCGAAAAAGGGCTCCAGGGAAGTACCTTGGGGAAACCGTTTCGGTTGTCAAAGAAATAAAACGAAGGATTTATGGCAAATCGTGTTGTTATCGGCTCCCAGTGGGGCGACGAAGGAAAAGCCAAGGTTGTAGATTTCTTAACGCTCGATGCAGATATCATCGTGCGTTTCCAGGGCGGCGCTAACGCCGGTCACACTGTGGAAGTTGGCGACAAGAAGTTCGTCTTCCACCTTATTCCCTCGGGCATTATGCACCCGGACAAGATTTGCGTCATCGGTAACGGCGTCGTGCTCGATCCGATCCAGACTCTGAACGAAATTGCTGACCTCCACACGAAGGGCATCAATCCGGAAGGTCGCTTGTTCATCGCTAACAACGCACACGTCGTGCTCCCGTACCACTCTACCTTGGACAAGGCCAAGGAAAAGAAGGCCGGCAAGGCTGCTATCGGTACTACGGGTCGCGGTATCGGTCCGTGCTATAGCGACAAGGTGAACCGCATCGGTGTCCGCGTGGGCGACCTCATGGACGAACGCGAACTCCGTCCGCGTGTCGAAGCTATGGCTAAGGTCCACAACGAAGAATTCAAGGTGATGTACGATGTTCCGGAAATCGATCCGGAAGTGGTCATCAAGGACTACCTCGAACTCGGCCAGAAGATCAAGCCGTTCGTTGCCGACGTGAGCGAAATGCTCTACAAGGCTTTGAAGGAAAACAAGCGCCTCGTGTTCGAAGGTGCTCAGGGCACTATCCTCGACGTTGACCAGGGGACCTACCCGTTCGTGACCTCCAGCAACACGGTTGCCGGTTACGCAAGCTGCGGCGCAGGCATTGGCCCCACGGCTATCAACCAGGTTGTCGGTGTCGTTAAGGCTTACACGACTCGCGTGGGTAACGGTCCGTTCCCGACGGAACTTTTGGACGAAACGGGCGACACGCTCCGCAAGATCGGTAACGAATACGGTGCAACGACCGGTCGTAACCGTCGTTGCGGTTGGTTCGACGCTCCGGTGGTCCGCAAGGCTGCCATGGTGAATGGCCTTACGCACCTCGCTATTACCAAGCTCGACGTGCTCGATACATTCGACACTATCAAGATTTGCACTCACTACGAATGCGATGGTGAAACGATCGAAAACTTCCCGAACCAGCTTTCCAAGGTCGGACGTTGCGTGCCGGTTTACGAAGAAATGCCGGGCTGGAAGTGCGATACCACCAAGTGCCGCAAGCTCGAAGAATTGCCGGCTAACGCTCGCAAGTATCTCGACCGCATGGCCGAACTTGTTGGCGTGAAGATCGGTATGATTTCTATCGGTGCTAAGCGCGATCAGAGCATCGTTGTTGATCTCGACTAAAATAAAAAGGGGAAAATAGAATGGATACATCCGCTGTTGATTTGTTGAAGGGCGTCGAGCTCTTCTCGGAGCTCAATGAAGAGCAGTTAGGGATGATTGCCAATCTGGTAATCGTCAAGAACTTCAATCGCGATGAAACTG
This sequence comes from Fibrobacter sp. UWB3, assembly GCF_002210405.1. NCBI lineage: Bacteria > Pseudomonadati > Fibrobacterota > Fibrobacteria > Fibrobacterales > Fibrobacteraceae > Fibrobacter > Fibrobacter sp. UWB3. Next base: position 65,850 of record NZ_MWQJ01000015.1, on the reverse strand, counting down.
TGGTCCTGGAAGGTGACGATTCGGTGCAGGCTCTGTACTTGATCGCCACTGGTTCTGTGCAGGTCTATATGACCGGCATCGATGGCCGCGAAACCATTTTGTCTTTCCTAGAACGCGGGGACTTTTTCGGGGAAATGTCGCTGATTGACGGCGAACCCCGATCCGCCTCCGTCCGTACGGTGACTGATGCTACTTTGCTCGTCATTCATCGTGAATCGTTCTTGAGCCTGCTTCGCAAGTCTCCTGAGATTGCCATGGCGCTCATGAGCGAACTTTGCAAGAGACTCCGCAAGGCTAACAAGCAGATTGGTTCTCTTTCGACCATGTCTGTGTCTGGCCGTGTGGCAGGAACGCTCCTCAACTTGATGCAGGAACGTGGTGTCCGTATCCATACAGATAACGGAAACATGGTGACTGTTATCCATAATCGTCCGACGCAGCAGCAACTTGCTGACATGTCGGGTACGACTCGTGAAACGGTAAGCCGAATTTGTTCTTTGCTGGTAAGGGCAAATGCCATTGCGATGACCGGCAAGGATATCGTCATTTTTGACGAAGATGCGCTTCAAGAAAAAGCCACTAAGGGCTAAACCCAAGAATTTGTTATGAATAAAGTAAAGTCGCTTTGGAACAAGGTTAGACAGACCGCCATTTTCAAGGCTTTCGTCATTTGGATCGTTGTCGTAATCGTGCTTGTCGTTATGGTCGATAAGCTTTTGATGCCTGCATTTGCAGGGGCTTTCGCAAGTACGGGCAAGGTGCCGAATCTCGAAGGCATGACGGAAAAGGCCGCAGAAACGGCATTGACGGAAGCGGGCTTTAAGTTCGAATGGGTCAAGGAAGGCCGTTACAGCTCTCAGGTGCCGGCAGGCATGGTTCTTGTGCAGATGCCCAAGGCTGGCCGCACGGCAAAGATCGGCCGTACCGTAAGACTCACGAAGAGCCTTGGTCTTCGCAAGGTGATCATCCCGGATTTGCGTGGCAAGAGCCAGAAGCAAGCCGATATCTCGCTTGCCCGTGCTGGTCTTGTTAATGGCGGTACGATCCAGGGCGCACACCAGAGCATTCCCCGTGGTGTCGTAATCCGCACGATTCCGATTGCGGGCGATACGGTTCGCGTTGGCGATACGGTGAAAGTCGTGATTTCGGCTGGCGTTACGACCGGTAGAATTTTGCTCCCCAATTTTGAAGGAATCCTCATGGACGAAGTTTATCCGCAAATGGATAGGCTCGGCTTCAAGGTGGGGTCCGTTAAGCGTCAGAAGAGTGAAGATGGTGCACGTCCCGGTTCTGTTCTTGAAACGTCTCCGAAGTATGGGGACTATCTGAAGCCGGGTTCGCGCGTGAACTTTATTATTGCTGACTAGAGTTGTTTTGGGAGTTTTTAATGCGTCATGCCTTTTTTACATGGGTGCTTTCTTTAGGAATGGCAGCGCTGTGCGCCTGCTCTTCTGCACCTGCAAAAAAGGATGATGTTAAAGCTCCGGTTTTGACTGCTGCGGATTCCGCCCTCATAAAGAAGGCCGTCGAGGCTAAAGCCGAAAAGCCCAAGGTCGAAGTGGACCTGGAAGCGGCTCATGAATTTTTCTTCCTTGCAAAAAGCATGGAAATGCGTGGCAACCAGCGTGAGGCAGATTTCTTCTGGAAACAGGCTTATAAGGCAGACCCGACAAGCCGCTATTTAGGCTTTGGCGTGGCAGAACGCTTGGTCGCTGCCGGTGAAGATTCTTTGGCTCTTGTCGAAGCTAAAAAGGCCTCCCAGCTTAAGGGCAAACGCACTGCTGCTCAGTATGCCTTACTTGCTCGACTCTACGTGAAAACGGGCGAAGCCGATTCTTGCCGCAAGTACTTTGTGATGGGGCTTGATTCTTCGCATTATCAGGACATGGCCTTGCTTTACGATTATAGCCTGTTCCTTGAAGCCGTCCGCGATGAAAATGAGCTTGTCCGCATTTATGATCTTCTTTTGCCGAAGGTCAATTACATCTCTACATTGTTCCAGCGCCAGCTTTCGCTCCTCCTGGATCTTGGCCGTGATTCCGCTGTTGTTGAACTTTTTGGCAAGGCTCATGAGGCGACCGGCGATAAGCAGATGCTTTTGCAAAAGGTCCGCGGCCTTATGGCGATGAAGCGCTTTAAGGAAGCCGCCGCCATTGTGGATACGCTTACGAGCGCCAAGCCCGAAGACGAAGAAATGACGATTATGGTGCTCCCGTCTATGACGGGCGACAGCGCCTATGCATTTGCCCGAAAGAAGTATTTCGAAGACGGCGTCAAGACACCTGCAGTACTTTGCTTTATCGGTCAGTACGAATACGACGTCGATATGCGTGACAGCGCCAAGGTCCACTTGCTCGCTTCTGTCGACAAGTTGCAGGGCCAACCGAAATATGCTAACCGCGCTTTCCTCGGGCTCGTGAATATTTTTGCAAGCGAACAAAACTATGCACAGGCTATCAAGTACGCCGAAAAGTCCGATTCCGTCTCGAACGGCGATACGAGAATGCTGCTTGCCTCTGTGTATGCTCTTGCCGACAAGTACGACAAGGCGTTCCCCTTGCTCGATTCCCTCATGAAATTCTGGGAAACGTGGAAACCGCTCCCTGGTGTTGTCGATTCTGCAAATCTGGTGCAACTGAAAAACGAGGCGCAAATCAAGTATTTGCAAGTTCTCGACATTTATTCGAGAGCGCTCATCGGCGAAGCCTTGGACCTTGAAAAAAATCCGAGAGCTGATTCTGCCAAGAAGGCCAAGGCTATTGATAACCGTACCAGAGCTCAGGCTATGCTCGACAAGTTCTTTGCAAAGGATTCTTCGTATAGCCGTGTGCGCCTTTCGATAGCCATGAACCTGGAACGCCTCAAGCGCTATGATGAATCTTTCCGCCATTTTGAAGTCCTTTTGAAAATGCCTGAATTCTCGCCGCATGAGATGGCTTCGACTTTGAATTATTATGGCTACTCGCTCATCGAACTGAACCGTACGCCAGCCGAAGTTGAAAAGGGCTATAAGCTTGTGCTCGATGCGCTTGCCATGGAAAAAGATGGCGAATCGAGGGACGCTTACCTTGATTCTAAGGCTTGGGGCCTGTACCGCATGGGCCGCTATGACGAAGCTTATCAGGCTATGCAGCTGATTGACCATAGCAAGATGAGCCGTGATGACGTGTTCTGGGAACATATGGGCGCCATTCAAGAAGCTCTCGGATTGAAAAAGGATGCTCGCAAGTCCTACAAGAAGCTTTTGAAGCTGAACCCGAAGCACCCTGCCGCCTTGAAGTTCTTTGGTAAAAAGAAGTAGGTTCTTATGACCTTGGCAAGATTTGGCGCCTTTTTGCGGGGACTCTTTTTACTCCTGTGTCTTGCTTTTTTTCTGGTGGGCTGTACCGGTGGAAAACCGGCAACATCTCCGGTTGTTCAGAATGTCGAAACCCCTGCCGATAGTCTCAAGGCCATTTTCTCGTTGACCATTTATTCTCCAGATGGAAAGTCGCAAGATTTGGATGCCGTACTCTTTTCTGTGCCCGGCAAGCGCTACCGCATGGAACTCACAGGGTCGCTTGGCATAGGTGTCGCCTCGCTCTTGTGGTTGCCTGAAGGTTGGCAGATGGTATTCCCGACCGAAAAAATGTACGTAAAGGGTGCTGGCTATATGGTTGGCCTCTTGAATGATCCGTCGCTTCCGCTAGTGCATATCCACCAGGTGGCGGGGCTCTTTGAAGGTCGCGTGATTCCCGAAGGTCTTGAAGAAATTTCCGTGCGCGATTCCGTGATTTCGGATTCCTCCGTTGTAAAAATTCACGAAGCCCGCGATGTTCTGACGCGCCACTATACCTACGCTGAAAAGGATGGGGAAATCCTTTGGCTCGAAACGCTTGGCCGTGACGGTAAAACCGAAACGTTAAACATCGAAGAATATAAGGAATTCACGGGCATAAAAACACCCTCGAAAATTTCCTTTGTCCGTGAATCGGAACGCTTCCTCGAACTCCGCGTAAAGCGAGTCTCCCGCGGCAAGTCCTTTGGTTCTGGCACCTGGCGCCTTAACATCCCGAGAACTTACCAGCGTATCGGCGAGTAGTATCGTCGTTTTTCCCGACATCATAGGGATCTTTGCGGCTTCCGTCGTTCAGAATGAAGGTTCTAAGCTCTAAGCTCTAAGTTCTAAGTTCTTTTTTTAGTAAATTATAATCATGAAGTTAAATGCTAAGATCTTTGCATTGTTTTTAGGCGTGTTCTCTTTGGCTCATGCCGTGGATACGCTCGATGTTTATGTGCTGCGTGTGCAGTTCCAGAAGGAATCGCCGAACAATTCGCTGACGACCGGTACGGGGCGATTTGATTCCGATACGGCGACGTATAATCTGGACCCTTCGGAAAACCGAAAGAGCGTGCATTATTGGGAAAAGCATCTGGCATATGCGAATGCTTATTACCAGGCAGCCAGTGGCGGCAATGTTTATATCAAGGCGACCGTCTGGCCTACTGTTTTCGAAATCGACAAGCCGATGATCGACTACAATCGTACCCAGAAGATGAAAGGCGAAAAGACTGCCGAGTACGATGAAGCCCGTAGCCATGACTATATCCGTTTTGTGTATGATGCCATCATGGCCGCGCACAAGTCTAAGGATGGTTCCCCGTTTGCCGACCCGCTTCCCAAAAATTCGAATACAAAGCGCGTGTTCATGATTGCCCACGCAGGTGCAAGCCGCCTGACGGATGGGGGTAGCATGGGGACAAAGGGCGCAAATACTCCGGGTGACTTTTTGGATATTTACGTTTCTCGTGAATATTGGACTTATTTGCAGAACGATTCCCTTCCGGAAGTGTACATTGCCGAGGACTCCTTGAAAAATGGCCTTATCTTGAAGGGCGCTGCGATTGACACGGTGACATCTGTCATGGTCGTGAGTGAAACGGCATCGCAGGATGGACTCAACTGGGGCATTAACGGCATTGTCGTAAACCAGATTGGCCGTGAACTTGGAATGCCCAATACGTTCGATGATGTCAAGGGATATTCTCGTCTTGGCTATTTCGACATGATGGATTTTGCAGGCTACAATGCGGGCAATGGGTTCTTCCCGGTACTGCCTGCGGCATGGGAACGTTCCTATATGGGCTGGTCGAAGGTCAAGGATGTCCGTCCGACGGCGGGCCATCCGGTGACGGTCGATATTGCGGCGGCGGGTAGCGGTCTCGGTACAGAAATCGTGAAAGTGCCTCTCAGCGCAAGCGAATATCTCCTTATCGAAAATCGTCAGCGTTCATGGAACAAGGACGGCAAGGTGGAAGTCTATCTCGGCGAAGCTAAGCAAAATGAAGATACGACTGAAATCCGCAAGGTTCTTGCCGATAGCCTTTATACGGTCTTTGAAGACAGCATTTGCACCAAGGGCAAGTGCAAGCGTAATCCGGACAAGGCTAGCGGCCTTGTGCTTGGCGTGAACAGCTTTGATGCAGCTCTCCCGGCAAGTGGTATTGCGGTTTGGAAGGTCAATGACTGGTACTTGCGCGAATCCGTAAAATACGGCTCTGCAAACCAGTGGGGAGGCGAGCTCGTTCGCGATCACCAGTTTGGGCTTTCGCTTGTGGAATCCGATGGAGTCTTGAGCATTGGTAAAACATTCAAGAACGCCCTTGGCGAAGATACCCAGGACTTCGGTAGCGGTGCGGACCTGCTTCCGCATGCTCGTTATTCAAAGTCCAAGAAACCTACGGATACCGTGACGACCATTTCTCCGACAGGCTATGCCAATACGGCGACAACGCAGGGCGGTTACACTGGAATCAAGATTTCTGTAGAGGTTCCGAAAAACGCTCGTATCGAAAAGACTGCAAATGCATTCATGGGCGATAGCGTTGTCAACTTTGCATCTCCGGTCATTCGCGTGACGATTAGCATTGATGACGGCAGCATCGAAAATTCGAAGTTCCCGAAAAACGCAGGCCTTGAAACTGCTGTGCGCGGTGCGGTATTTGTCAATTACGAAGATGACGAGACGGGCAAGGCGATTGTGTTTGCCTCTGAAGATGGTACGCTTCAGGCGATGAACGCCCTTGGCGATACGCTTTTCATGGCGGATACGGTAATCTCGCAAAAGTACCTTTCCCAGAAAAAGTTGTCTGAGAAGGTTCCGCTGTATCGTCTGGGCCAGGGCTTCGGTGCGCTTGTCGGGCTTGCTAGCGACGGCGATCGCGTCTACTCGCTGCACAAGGACAAGTTGGTCCGCACATCCCTGAATGCGGGCGTCCCGATGCAAGACGTGATGGAACTGGAGTCTGCTACGGCTGGGCCGATTGTTGCAAATTCTCACCTGTTCTTTGCTTCGGATTCCGGATTCTGGACCGTGAACTTGACGGATAAAATGACTCGTTCGTTTACCTCGTCTGGAGATCTTTTGCACCCGCAAGATATGGCGCTTTGCAAAGTTGGCAAGGATGAATTCTTTGGCGTCGTTGTCGGTGAAGAAGGTAAGATCTTTATGCGCAAGTTTGCTCTCGAAAACAATGCCGGTGCAAAGCCGAGCTTCAGCAAGCAGAAGGGCTATGCGCAAGTTTCCGCTGTTAGGAATGAATCGTTCCGTGTGGCTTGTACAGACTTGGATCGCGACGGAACTGTCGAGGCTGTCATGTTGGGTTCTCGCGGTACTCTAGCAAGTGTCAAGCTTGGCGAAGGCAAGCTGTCGGCAGAATGGGTCCGCGATTACAAGCGCGGTTCTCGTGGAACAAGTGGCCTCAAGGACGAAAAGTCCGGCATGGCGCTTGGCGATATCAATGGCGACGGCTATCCTGAAATTGTGTTCCTTGGCGATAACCTGGTCTATGCGCTTGACCGTTTTGGCATTCCGGTCGATGGCTTCCCGGTGACGATTAACCGTGGGGCCCCGATTTACGGTTTCCATAGCGATCCGCTCGTTGTCGATGTGACTGGCGATAAGATTCCCGACATTCTGGTGCCTTCGAATGACGGTCTTGTCTATGCCTATACCGGAAAGGGTAAACGTATTTCTGAACGCTTCCCGATTGCGGCAGGCAGTTTTGAAATGATCGATTCTCTCTCGCAGATTGTTCCGATGAGCATCTTCGTAACGGATGCGGTCAAGGATTCCAAGGGCCCGGAACTTTATGCGTTCCATAGGAACAGCGTTTCTGCATTCCGTCTGGACAAGGCTGCCAATGGTGCTGAACGTGATGCCGCTGCATGGTCGATTCCTGCAGGCGGCAATGAACGCACGGGATTTTTTGACGCTTCCAAGCTTGGCGATGTCGATGCGAAAAAGTCAAAAGACGAAATCAATGATTTCTTTATTTATCCGAACCCGGTCCGCGGTGGCAATGCGAAGGCGCGGATGGATCTTGGCGCAAAGCCGCAGTCGATAAAGCTTGAAATTTACGATATCACTGGACTGTGCGTGTTCAAGACGGACATTCCGGATGGTGTTGCCGGCATGAACCAGGCGAATCTCGACTTGCGCAATCTCGGCAGTGATGTCTATACCGCTCGTCTGAAAGTCAAATTCCAGAGTGGAAAGACAAAACAGAAACTTTACCGCGTCGGTGTTGTCCGCTAGCGGTAGAGTAGACCGCGAATAGGAGGCGAAACCATGAATCGTAAACTTTGTTTGTGGCTGTTGCCGTTTGCTGTTTTGATGCTCAATGCATGTACGGCAAGCGGCGATCCTGTCGAGGGCGAACAGATTTTCCCGATAGATGAAAAAAAGCCCGCAAGTACGGATTCCAAATCGTCTGCAAGTGCGGATTCTTCGCGTATCGATCCTACCGTTTTTGGCATGTTCGACTGGGTAAAAATCCCCAAGTCTTCGATTACGCGAGGCGTAAATTCCTTTGGCGTAAATGCGTTTACGATTGCGACGACCGAAGTGACTCAAGAAGTCTATGAATTTGTTATGAAGGGACTGCCGAGGCAGTCTGAAGAGGGCGAAAAACGTGCCGTGTCCAATGTAAGCTGGTTCCGTGCTGCTCTTTTCTGTAATGCGTTTTCTAAGCAGGCCGGGCTTGATACAGCCTATGTTTACAAGTCGATTACCAAGGATTCTGCCTTGGTCGATTTGACGATCGATTATTCTGCTTCATCTATCAGGCTCCCGACTGAAAATGAATGGGAAATTGCAGCCCGCGGCGGCACGACATCGACTTACTATTGGGGTGAAGACAAGGCGTCTAAATACGCTTATTATGGACAAACTTCCGGACCTGACGAAGTGGCGAAAAAAACTCCCAATAGCTATGGCCTTTATGATGTTGCCGGGAATGTCGCTGAATGGGTCAATGACTGGTACGACGCTTATCCTAAAAAACAAAGCGACAACTATACGGGTCCCAAAACGGGCGAATATCGCATTGTTCGCGGTGGCGGTTGGTCAGACAAGGTAACCGAACTTGCTCCGAAGGTACGCGAAAAGCTGGACCCGGCTGATTCCAAGGCTATTCTTGGCTTTAGACTGGTCTATTCTACCGGTTTTTAAGGCTTCGTTCCTTTCGTCTTGTTTGAAATTTTTTAGATTATTGCGCATGAAGTATGCCTATGCGCTAGCCGCAATGCTTTGTGGTCTTTTTGTGGGCTGTTCCGAAGAAAAGAAGGAACCGCTTCCTGATTTGCCGCCCGTAGAGATCCCTGCGGATGTTTTTGGCTTTTATTCAGGTCGTATGCCGTGTGATGATTGTAACCAGCGCGGTGTCGATATGGATTTGTTCAAGGATGGCACGGCCCAGATCGTTCAAAAGACATTGAAAGATTCTGTGCAGGTCGATACGCTTCGCGGAACGTTCGTCTTTGCCGATAGCATTGTAAAGGTAAGCCTTTCGGATAATTCTATCCAGTGGGCGTTCAAGCGCGATAGGGTCGGAAACCTTGCCTTTATGAAAATGGGCGATGTTTATCGTGATGCCGATGGCATGAAAGCGGTGCTTGTTCGATTCTATAAAAAGATTAAGTGAGAGCGAGGAAATATGTTTACTGCGTTAATTGCCGATGATGAACCGCTGGCCCGTGTGCGTATGCGATCCTTGCTCGAAGCGTATTCGGGTGAAATTGAAATTCTGGGCGAAGCCTCTTCGGGTGCGCAGACGATTGATAAAATCCACGAGCTTGATCCCGATGTCGTTTTCCTCGACATCCAGATGCCCGACATGGATGCGTTCGAAGTTCTGAAAACGCTCAACGAAGACGATATTCCGCTTATTGTTTTCACGACGGCTTACGATAACTTTGCTTTGCGCGCTTACGAAGAAAATGTCGTCGATTACCTCTTGAAGCCGATCGATCCAGAACGCTTGCAGGCGACTATGGCAAAGTTGCGCAAGCGCATGCCTATTGAAAGTGGGCAGGGCGTTCCTGCCGATTTCTCCTGGGAAAAGTTCAAGGAACTGATGAGTGCAAGCGGGCTATACATGCAGCGTTTGCAGGTGAAACAGTCAGACCGCATTCTGCTCATAAACATGGACGAAGTCATCCGCTTCCAGAGCGAAGAAAAGTACACGACCGCTTATACGACCACATCGCAGTACGTGATTGACCAGACGCTTGTGGAACTTGAAAAGCGACTCGATCCGCGTCAGTTTGTCCGAGTCCACCGTGCACACCTGGTGGCGATAGACTACATCTCCGAAATCCGTAAGACGGATAGCGGGCACCTTTGTGTCGTGCTTCGCGATAAGAACCGTACGCAGATTGCCGTGAGCCGTAATTTTGTTAAGACCGTTAAGAGTCTGTAATTTGGAGTTTTGATGGAACAGACACCTCAGAAAAAATCAGCAAAGAAATTCTTGAAATCTTTTACGCGTGAAATTGTTGTCCCGGTTCTCCTTGCGCTGATCGTTATCCAGTACGTCATTCAGGCGTTCCAGATTCCGAGTGGCTCCATGGAAGATTCCCTCAAGACGGGCGATTTCTTGCTGGGTCTTAAGTTTACTTACGGTTCCCCGATTCCGTTCTCGAACCAGAAGTTCCCGGGATACGCCGAACCGAAGCATGGCGATGTCGTCATCTTCCGCTATCCGGGCGAACCGGAATATCCCGACAACAATCCCAAGCGCTACACGCACTTGTTCAATGCGCTTATGCTTGGCAACTATTATTGGGACCATTCTCCTGAAAAGGATCAGCCGCACATTGTACATTATGCCGATGGCCCCAAAGATTACATCAAGCGCTGCGTCGCGGTGAGCGGCGATACGGTCGCTATTCATGGCGGTAAGCTTTTCTTGAACGGCAAGCGTCAGGATTCTCTCCCGGCATTCGGAAAGTGGACGGCCAGTGTCCGCACCCAGTCGCCGCGCGATGAAGTCGAAGAGTTCGTGGTGCCTTCTGTTGGCGATACGCTCTATGTCGATTCGCTCCCGATGGTGAAGCTCTGGTGGTTGCGTTCGCTCGTGGCTCAGGAAAATCCGGATTCTTCAGTGTACTTGTCTCTGTCGCTTTTGCGCGATGGTCGCGAAAACAACAATTACGTTTTCAACGACTTTAGATTCCCGGTCGAAAACGATCGCGGCCTTTTGCTCAACGCCATGCTTTCGAGAAACCAGACTGTGATTCAGCAGCGCCTGACTCTTGGCGATACGTTGTCTGGTGCAATGCCGTTCAGCTACTTTAGGGAACTTGCAAAGATCGGTTTCTTGCCGATGCTTGACCCGCATGATCCTCAGCTGAATAGCGGCTTTACGCGCCCGGTCAGCTATGTGTCTTTTGAAGGCTCGATTCTCCAGGACCTTGAAGGGAACGTGAATCGCCTGAATGTGGCATCTCCTGCTCAGGATTCTACCGATTCTGCTGAAGTTGTCGAAAAGAATCATTTCGAGATCCAGCGCAATCTTTATATCGGTTCCGAAAAGATTGACCGCTATGTCGTGAAGTACCCGCAGTTCTTCATGATGGGCGATAACCGCGACAATTCCGCCGATAGCCGCTACTGGGGCGTGGTTTCGCTCCGCAACATCCGCGCCAAGGCTTTTGTCATCTACTTCTCCTTTGAAAATGATGATGGAAAGTTTGCGCTTGGCAATCCGCTGACTTGGTGGCGCATCCCGTTCCGTATCCGTTTCACACGCATAGGCAAGATTATTGACTTGATTAAGTAAAGAAGCAAATGAAGATTTCGAGTGTGGCATATTTCTTGGCGTCGTGCCTGATGATTGCCGCTTGCGCAACGCAAGTGGCTCCGACAGGCGGGCCCGAAGACAAGCTCCCGCCGCGTGTGGCCGGGGTTTTGCCTGCGCCAAAGACGGCGAACCACCCGAATGAACTTTATGTGAAACTGGAATTTGACGAGTGGATCAACGCTTCTGTTCCGCGTGGCGCTATCACGATTTCGCCTCCGATTGAAAAGAAGTTGCGTTACGAAGTCCATGGCAAGACTCTTGAGGTCTATTCGCGTGCAGAACTCGATACGGGTACGACTTATACCGTGACATTTGCAGGTGGCATCAAGGACTTGCGCGGAAACGCTTTGGCGAAACCGTTCCAGGTCGTGTTCTCGACTGGTGCTACGATTGATTCGCTTACGCTTAGCGGACGTGTGATGGTCCCGGATTCTCTTGTCCGCAAAAAGGCTTATCCGAGTGTTGGACTTTACTTGATGGGCCCTGAACGTGAATCCAAACGCTATCTCGAAAAGTACCGCGATACGGTTACGAAGGTTCTGGATTCCTTGCCGATGCTTACGAAAGAAGAGCCGCTTTATCTCACGGCTGCGGATAGCATAGGCAGTTTCACATTTACAGGCCTCAAGGCGGGGCTTTACCGCGTGATTGCTTTTGTGGACGGAAACGGCAACCACAAAATTGAGCCGTCATCGGAAATGGCGGGCGTCTGGATTTCGGACTTGACACTCACGGAATCGACCAATGACACGCTCTGGATTGCTCTTGCCGACCAGGATACATCGCTTTTGGAAATGGGAACGCTCTCGCAGCCGAATGCCAATATTCTTGAAGCAAGCTTTACGCGCCATGTGTATTTTGACTCCGCTTTTGCAGATACCTCCAATTGCTATTTGTCTTCTTCTAATGGCGATACGCTTTATCCGCGACTTGTGTATCTTGGAACGTCGAGTGTTCCACGTTTCTACTTTGACCCGAAGCCGAAAGATGAGGTTTTGTACAAGTTCCTTTGCCGTAACGGTCGAGATTCTTTGAACCGCGCTTTGGATACGGCTCGTAACTATGCTGAAATCGAATGGAAGGAAATGGAAGGCGATACGCTCCCTCCGTCTATCCAGACGGTCAAGATTATGGGCAAGGCGAAAAATGCTTTCCCGGATGATTCGCTTGTCGTGATTTACAATAAACCGGTACTTGATTCCTTGGAGGACTTGTTCTTTATCGTCGAAAACAAGGATACGACTCAGGTTACCGTGAAGCAGATTGATCCGATTCGCTATGTTGTCGAACGCAGCGAACCTTGGCCGACTGATTCCAAGTTTAACCTGTTGCGTGGTTATCAAGATACCACTTTGGCAAAAGCCGACAGCAATGGCGTCCGCGATACGGTCATTGAGATAAAGTATCAAAATAAACTCACGTTCGAGACTGTTTCCAAGTTGAAACTCGCTTCGATGGTAGGCAAAATTCCTGGCGCAAAAGATGGCGCTATAGTCCGCCTCAAGTCTGTAGAAACTGGAAAGTATGAATTTGCAAAGTGCTCCGCTCATGGGGTGTTTGCCTTTAACGATCTCGTTGAGGGCGGTTATATTATTGACTATTATTATGCAGAAAAGGGTTCGGATTTGCCAAATGGCGGGTCCTTGCAGCCTTTCAAATACGGTTCTGCATGGCGTGCTCCGCTTGATACGTTAAAGATTCAGAGTGGTGCAAACGATTTAGAACAACTGATGCCGAACCTTCCGGCATTGCCATAAAGGATGGATTAAGATGGTAAAGATTCCTGCATTTGTAGCGCTTGACTTGGAAACGACAGGTCTCGATTTCGAAAAAGACGAAATAATCGAGGTCGCGCTTGTTCGCTTTGAAAATGGCGAGCCGAAGGAAAATCTTGATTTTCTGGTAAAGCCATATTCTGCGGAACTTCGCCCCTTTATCGAAACGCTTACTGGAATCAGCAAGGCCGATTTGGAAGGCGCCTCGGATTTTGCGACGATTGCAGGCCAGATTTGCTCTTTCGTCGGTGACCTCCCGATTGTGGCGCACAATGCCGTTTTCGATTCCAAGTTCCTGAAGCAGACGTTTACGAAGGTTGGGATTTCTTACGATTCCCACGTGTTCTGGGATTCGCTCACGCTTTCTCGCATTGCATATCAGGATGTGCCGAACCATCGCCTCGATACGCTCGTGCAGGAATTGAACATTGAACGTAGCCGCGCTCACCGTGCCTTGCCCGATGCCGACGCATGCGGACGCTTGTTCGTGAAGGCTCTCGAAAAGATTTCTACGATGGACCCGTGGATTTACGACGCCCTTTCTATGGTGGCCAAGGGTTCCGACTACGAAACGCTTTTCACTTCGAAAGTCGAAAAGCTTTCTCCTCCGAAGTACAAGTTGCCTGCCGCTCCTGCTTTGGAAGCTTTGCCCAAGTCCAAGGCTCCGCGCGTAAGCGAGTTCTTCAAGGAAGGCGGATTCATCTCGTTTGTCGTCGATGATTACAAGCCGCGCCACAACCAGCAGGATTTTGCCTCGGTCATGGAACGCAACATGTACAAGGGCGGCCTCTGCGTGCTCGAAGCTCCGACCGGTTCTGGAAAGACTCTGTCTTACCTCATTACTGCAGCGAACAAGGCTATCACGGGCGAACGCGTGCTCATCAGTACGGCAACGCGCACCTTGCAGGAACAGCTCTGGACCGAAGCCATCCCGCAGATTGCAAAGATTTACAATGGCGAACTCCGCCCGGCGATTTTGAAGGGCCGTGACAACTACCTTTGCCTCCGCAAGTTCGAAGAACTGCTGATGCACCCGCAGACGCTCCTCTCCGCCGAAGAACGCGATTCCTTTATGGCGCTCATTCCGTGGGTCCTCACGACCGAAACGGGCGACATCAACGAATGCAATTCCTTTAGCCAGAGCCGCAATCGTGTGCTTTGGTCCAAGCTCTCGTGCAGCGCCTCTTGCTGCAGCGGCGAAAATCACTCGCATCACGAAAACTGCCCGGCGCTCATTGCAAAGCGCAAGGCCATGAATGCAAACATGGTGCTTGTGAATCATTCGCTCTTCCTTTCGGATTTGCAGCTTGACTTTGCTTTGCTCCCATCTTACGAACACATCGTGTTTGACGAAGCACACCGCTTGCCCGAAATCAGCAATCAGGTGTTTGGCCGCTCCATCTCGTTCTTCGGATTCAGAAACATTGCGAAGACGCTTGAGCCTTCTAAGGCGGGTGGCGATGGCCTCATTGCAGAAATTGCAAGCCGTATCCCGGCAGAACAGCCGGAACTTCACGAACTCTGCGACAAGCTTTCCGAAGCTCTGGGCGAGGCCGAAAAGGCTCTGCACCGCTTCTTCATGAAAATCGGCAAGAAGCTTGCCAAGCAGAAGAATGGCCGCAGCGGCTTTACGTACACGAATAGCATCCTCGCCGAATACGAAGCGGACCCGGCAACGTTCCTCGAACAGTACAATAATGCACGTGGCTTTGCCGAAAAGCTCGTCGCTGCCACAGCGAACATGGACGGTCTCAAGGGTATCGTGAGCGATCTCGATAGCCGCATGACTGAAATCAGCCACTTCATTTCGGACTTTGAATTTGTTACAAAGGCGGGCCGCAATGACTGGGTCTTCTACATGGAAGAACCGTTCAACCCGCATACCATCAAGCTGCATGCGCTCCCGCTCCATTCCGGTAATGTCTGGAGGGAAAAATTCTATCCGTGGATCAAGTCTGCAACGTTTACATCGGCAACGCTTTCTGTGCAGGCTGACCTCACGTACTTCTTGCAGAAGATGGGCATGGACAATTTGCGCTTGGGCAAACAGCCGTTCGTGCGCGTTTATACGGAACAGTCTGACGTGAACGAACGCCGCTCCGTGATGGTCGCAAAGTTCCTCCCGAAGCCTTCGGCTCCGGAATTTGGCGATGCCTTGAACGATACGCTTTTGAAGGTGCTCCCGAATGTCGAAGAAAACACGATGGTGCTCTTCACGAGTGTCGCAACGATGATGAAGGCTCAGGCTGTGCTTGCCCCGGCATTTGCCGAACGCAACAAGCTCTTGCTCTGCCAGCATGTCGATGGCTCGCTTGATGGCCTTGTCGCGATGTTCCGTAAGGAACGTGGCGCTTGCTTGCTCGGTTGCCAGAGTCTCTGGGAAGGCGTGGACTTCCCGGGTGATGCGCTCAAATTGCTCGTCATTACGAAGCTCCCGTTCCCGAACCCGAGCGATCCGCTTGTTGCCGGACTCACGAACGAGATGAAGGCGGCAAACAAGAACTTCTTCAAGGATTACTTTATCCCGGAAGCTTACATCGAACTCCGTCAGGGCATGGGTCGCCTCTTGCGTTCCGATTCCGATTCTGGCAAAGTCCTCATCTTGGACAATCGCGTTGTCCTCGAACGCTACGGCAAGACCTTCTCCCGCATTTGGAACTTCAAGCAGCGCATCGCAGGCTCCGTCTCCGACATCGAACGCTTCGTGAAGTAAATCTTGCGTTGTCACCCCGGACTTAGTCATGCCCGCCACCGGCGGGCATTTCTCACACCTGTTCACGTGAGTAGCCCCTTAACTAACCGCGTGATTTTTATTATATTTGGCACCCTGCTTTAAGGTGCATAATGTTTGATTTAAGTGCTTTTTTTGATGGAATGTCCAAGCCCTTGCTTCGTAACGCCCACGCGAAGGCGTTCGGCAAAAAGGGCCTTTTAAACAATGCTCTCATCCAGTCCGAAACGCTCTCTTACTATTCCGATAAGGAACGCGTTGCGGGACTCTTTTCCAAGATGGAAATGTGGCAGCGTCGCTGCCTGAATTTGATTTATAATAGCGGCTCCAGAGGTCTTGCGTTTAATGAACTTCGACTGACGGTTCCTGTAAGCAAGAACCGCGAACTTCAGACGTTCCTCCTTACGATGTGCCGTGAATACGTGCTTTACCGCTCTTTTGTGGGTGGCACTCCGATTTACATGGGCTTTAGCGATTTTATCGGTTGCTTTGATATCAAGCCCGAAGGCGAAATCGACACAACGTCTCCGCTGATTTCTTACCAGAACCTTTTGGACTGGCATATTTGCGTCGTGCTTGCGAACGCAAAAAAGAAGCAGCTCCGCATCAACACGAACGGAACGCTCCACCGCCGTGGCCGTCAGATCTGCGCCGAAGTGTTTACCGCTTCCCGCCACGCTTCTGAAAAGGCCTGCGAACAGGAAATCTCGCTCATCTTCAGTTTCCTCGTGCAGAACGGCTGGCTCGAACGCGAAAACACCTTCTTGCTCCCGTCCGCATCCGCTATTGACTTTATCCACAAGAATGGTTTCCGTCTCCATCAAGATGTGATTTCCTGGTGGATCAAGGAACGTTTCCATGGCGACCGCGACCTTTGTGCTCGCTTGCTTACTAGCATTGGCGAAGGCCTCTCCGCTGCTGACGCCGCACAGCTCTTCTGGGTGATGGATCCGTCTTATCGCCTGCAAGAAAAGAACAAGGTGCTGCCGTGGGAATTCCTGCCGCGTCCGCTTTGCGAACTCTGGATTTTGGGCCTTGTTGATTTCCGCATGGCTCAAGGCAAGGTGACCGCAGTTGTCGTGAGCAAGTCCGGCAAGGACTGGCTCGAAACCTCTATCGCTTCGATTCCTGAAGCAAACCTCACCGCGCTCCCGAACTTTGACTTGGTCGTCTCGACCGGCATGGCTCCGCGCGTGCTCTATTCCCTCGCATGCTTGGCGAAAGTCAAGAACGACGAAACGTTCCTCTGCTTCACGCTCGAAAAAGAAACGTACGTCGCTGGCCTCAAGAGCGGTTTCCCGGAATCCGAAGTCGAAAATCTCCGCAACTGGCTCAAGCCGCCTGAGAACGTCTCCTCGACACTTGCCGAATGGAACGCCTCGTTCTACGGCGCCAAGGTGCGCACGGCCCGACTCCTCAAGGTCGAAAGCAAGGAAGTCCTTAGTGAACTTTCCCGCTTCCCGCAGTTCATGGAATGCACCGAGGAATACATCCCGGGTTACGGCTTCATTTTGAATCCGGAACTGGAATCTCGTGCTTTCGAAATTCTCGAGAACTACGGCTTCTTCCCGTATGCAGGCGAATCGACTGAAAACCGCACGCCTGCCGCCCAGGAAGAATGGAAGGCCGAATTCTCGATTGCATGGCCCGAAGCAAAGAAGATTGACTACGAACTGCGCGACGAAGCTGACGAAGCCTCTGCCCAGGCGACGATGGATTCTACCAAGTACGGTAGCGTTTACCAGAAGCTGAGCACGTTCGACCTCGTGAAGGTCCTCCGTTACGCAAAGACCGTGGGCACTCCGCTTGCAGCAAAGATCATGGACAAGACCAAGCGAAACGCAAAGCTCGAAGAAAAGATGTTCTACGTGCATGCGCTCCATCTCGCGAAATCCCCGTCGATGGTCGAAATCCAGGAAAGCGGCAAGGAAGAGAAGTTCTCGCTCGACCTTTCGTTTATTCAAGAAATCAAGGTCCTGAGCAAGAAGGCCTCCGCCCCGCAAGCGTAAGCGCAAACTTCCCGTCATCCTTGTTTTGGGTGTTGTCATGCCGGCCATTGAGCCGGCATCTCCTTTTTACTGAATTCTAAGTCCGTCCGACTTGACTGGATTCTTCGCGGTTTACACCGCTCAGAATGACGTTGCTAGTAACTATTGACTAGTAACTAGTAACTAAAAAATTCTATCATTCCTCCAATGAATTTCGTCCGCATATTCCTTTTCCTGGGTGCGCTTGCCGCGTACTCTTTCGGAGCATCCTCTTCTATGGAAAACCTTCTGTTCAATGGCCGCTGGGCCCATGATAACGGCGTAAGCCGCGCGAGTGCGCCTGCCGCATCCATCACGTTCAACGCCAGGGCTTCAAAGATTACGTTTACGGTCGAAGGCCATTCCCGCTGGCGCCTAGACCGCGACGGAAAGCAGATAGAACAGTTCGAAGTCGATTCCAAGGAAGAACGCTCCATCAAGGTTGAGGACGACGGCTCCTTCCACAAGTATCGCTTCATCAAGATTAGCGAAAGCGGCGTTCCCGAAATCAAGTTCTACGGCATTTCCGTCGATGGCGAATTTGGCGAAGCACCCAAGCCGTCCAGTCGCCGCATCGAGTTCATCGGCGATTCCTTTACCGCAGGCTATGGCTGCGAAGGCTCCTCCGCCGAGGACGCTCCCGAGTTCGACAAGACGAACGCCTCCAAGAGTTTCGCCTACCTCCTTGCGAGCGGTTTCAATGCCGACTACCAGGTGAATGCCTACAGCGGACGCGGTCTTGTGCGCAACTACGACAATATGGTGCCCGAATGGACGTACGAACGCCTCTATGATTACACGGTCATGGGCTCCGTGACCTCGTATCCGAAGCCGGAGCGCTGGGATTTGGAAAAGTTCCATCCGCAAGTCATCGTGATTTTTGAAGGAATTAACGATTTTCAGGGTAATCCACCGTATGCAGATAAAGGAAAATTCAAGAAAGCATATGCTAAATTGCTCGATAAGCTTCGCAAGGCGCACCCCGGCGTAAAATTCCTGCTCGTTTCCACGAAAGTATGGCCCAATGATGACCTCGCCCCGACGATAAAGTCGATTTACGACGCTCAAGTTGCTGCCGGTCACAAGGATTTGGAATATAAACACGTCCTCACGTCGAATGTCGGCTTGCATGGACACCCCGACACCCATTCCCAGGAAGAGCTCGCGAATACCTTGAGACCCATAATAGCTCGGCTTGGACGGTGGCTTTCAAGATAATTTAGGCACGGTAAAAAACCTTTTTTATATATTTAGAAAGCACTGATGCCAAAAATGGATATGTGATTATGTCTTCAAAAGTTATGAGAAAAGTTTATGCCCTTTTCAGGATGAATTTCCTGATTATTGTGCTTCTGGTGATTACTGCCGTTGCCATGTTTGCGTATAGGCATTTCTTAGACGACATCATGGACATCAATCTCGGTGAATATCCGTATGTGGTCGCAAGTGCCGACTCCGTGGATGGCGGTACTTCTGCCATTTCCATGACGCGCACCGACAGCTCGGTCCTCATCGAGTACGAACTCCGTGAAGGCTATGCTTACCCGTATGTGGGCATCAAGGTCTATCTCGGCGATGGCAAGACCATGGGCCGCGACCTTTCCAATTACGATAGCGTTTTCGTGTGGCTCAAGCCGCGTAACGAGGGCTCCGTCCGTCTTTACATGCGCGGTTACGATAGCGCCCTCTACCGCAAGAACGACGAAACTTCCCTCAAGTTCAACGAAATCGAATTTACTCCGACCAAGGAACCGTACCCGGCCGTATTTGTCCCGCAGGAATTCCGCGTGGCAGGCTGGTGGGTTTCCCAGAACGAAATCAACGTCCACAAGGCTCGCGTAGACCTTTCGAACATCCCGCTCATTGAAATCCAGACCGGCACGAACGCTCCGCTCGGTTATGGCGGCTGGGAAATCAAGGGACTTCGCTTCAAGGGCAAGAAGATTTCGCAGGTGGACCTCGTGACGACGCTTGTCGCCCTCTGGTTTGTCACCTTCCTTATCATCTTGATTATCAGATTCTTTGACTACAGTCGTGAACGCGCTCTGAACAAGAAGAAGCAAGAAGAACTCAAGAAGAACCTCATTGCTCTCGAAATCGAAAAGAGTGAATACGAAAAGTCCAGCAAGGAAGACCCGCTTACGGGTTGCCTCAACCGCGCTGGCTTCAGCGGTGTGCTCCTCCGCGAACAGGAAAAGCTCAACCGCACGGGTTCTCCGGTTTCGTTCATGATTTTCGATATTGACCATTTCAAGAACGTGAACGACACTTACGGACATCTTGTCGGTGACGAAGTCCTTGTGAACCTCGCAAAGCTTGTGCAGGGCATGATCCGCAATACGGACTCGCTCGTGCGCTGGGGTGGTGAAGAATTTGTCATCTTGAGCGACGATACGAGCATCCAGAATGCCGCGTTCCTCGCCGAGAAGTTGCGCAAGGCAATCGAAGCTTCGACGCTTATCACGCAGCAGCAGGTGACTTGCTCCTTCGGCGTGACCGAGATGGTGCCTGGCGAAGATCCGAAGTCTCTCATTGCCCGTGCGGACAAGGCTCTCTACTCTTCTAAGGAAAATGGCCGCAACCGCGTGACGGTTGCGACATTCAGGCGTAACCACTAAGGGTTCCTGATGGCTCGCGTTTGGCTTATTCTCGCAGTTTCGGTTTTGTGGCTCGTTTCGTGCTCCAAGCATCCGGAAGTGGACGACTTTAAGCAAATCCAGCTCCATTGGAATGCCATTGACGAAGCTGCGGAAGCGGTGGAGTTCAAAGACAAATGTGTGATTGAAATCACATCGAAGGTGATGGGCGATCCGGTGGTGCTCAAGTCCAAGCTCGTCGAAATCTCTTACGAAGTCTTTTACCAGCTAGATGAAAAGGGCGCTCTCGTGTTTGAAGGCCGCTGTGGCGACACTCGTTTTAGCGATTTGTTGGAGTGCTCCTGGCAGTCGACTTGCTCTGGCGGTTCGGCGTCTGTTGTAAAATTCCACAACGAACGATAACGGCGTACCCTAACCTATTGAACCATATATAGATATCTTTATAGAGGTTCAAACCGCCCGCATTGTCTAGTGTCGGCAGCTCGCCGTGAGGAATTTCTGTGAAACCGATTTTTGAATATACCGATTATCGCGAATGGATTAGGGATGCTTTTGAAGATTTCAAGAAGCGTAAGACCGTCATATCCTGGCGATACATGGCAATGAAGCTCGGCGCAGACCCCGGCAACCTCCTCCGTATTTCGCAGGGGAAAATCCACCTCGCTGTAAACTTCATCAAGCCGATGGCCGAATTCTTTGAGCTTGACGAAAAGGAAACCGCCTACTGGTCGGAACTCGTGTACTTCGGTCGCGCGAAAAGCGACCAGGAAGCTTTGAACCATTATGAGAAGATGCAGGCGCTGAAGGGCATTCCTTTAAAGCGCCTTGCCAAAAAAGAACTTGAATTTTACCGCCATTGGTACTACAACGCTATCCGTTCCGTAATCGGTATTTGTAATTTTAAAGATGATTATGAAGGTCTTGCCGAATGCTGCACGCCGGCTATCACGGTGGAGCAGGCGAAGGATGCCATCAAGCTCCTGCACGACCTGAACATGATTTCTGAGGGTAAGGACGGGTACTGGAAAGTGAATGATACATTTGTGAGTACAGGTGGTAACTGGAGATCCGAAGCGGTTCGGACATTCCAGAAGGAGACGATTCGCCTCGCGGGTGAATCGCTGGAACGGCATGCGCCTCCTCTGCGCGATATCAGCACGGTGACGATGACGTTCAACATGAACGATATCCAGCTCATTCGTGAAAAGATTAAGGAGTTCCGCTCGGATTTGCTGCGTCTTTCGCAGGATGGCACGGGTGACGATACGGTGTTCCAGCTGAATGTTCAGCTGTTCCCGCTTGCTTTTACTAAGAAACTGCAGGAGAAGTCAAAATGAAAAGGCTAGCCTGCATACTTTCAGCTCTTATGCTCTGGAGCTGCTCGGACAAGGTCGCAGGAGGCCCCGGCAGCGAAACGACGAACGGCATTGCCTACTTGGGCAATGGCGCTGTGGCGTCTTATGCACGTGTGGCGGTCAGGAGTGTCGATCACACTTCTACGGCCGGTAGTGCTACTAATGAAATTGTGAACGCGGACTTCTATGCGGATTCCCTCGGTAACTTCTCGTTCGAGGCTCCGGAAGGCAAGTACCGCTTGACGATTGTGTATGGCGGTTCTGCCTACACTGGACTTTACTCGGGCGATACGACCTTGGGCGATGTAAGTCTTGAACCGACGGCCGCACTTGGCGGCTTGGCCGACATGCCTGAAGATTGCGACTTTGTCTGGGTGGGCGTGCGTGGCATGGACGTGCTCGTGCGCTCCGATTCGACGGGACGCTTTATGCTCTCGCAGTTGCCGTCGAACGACTCGTTGCAGGTGTACTTCTTGCGCGGTGACGACAACACGGTCTATGATGACTTGGCTGTAAAGCTCTCGCCGAACGAAACGGAAATGGTTGACCTCCAGCCCGAAAAGCCGGATCCGTACGCCGGGAAGGTTAAGTTTGTGGCAGTGGCAGACGGCAAGGTTGTTCCTTATGCATCGCTTGCAATCCGCAAGGCTGACGCGCGTGTCGATTCTCTGCACGTAAGTAACGTCATTGCCGATGTGGATGCCTATGCCGACAAGGATGGTCTATTTGTCATTGATTCCTTGAAATCTGGCGATTACCGCCTCACGGTGATGCAGTCGGGCGCCGCTTATTCCAAGGTGCTTTCGGCAAAGCAGATTGCAGCGCTTGATACGATTAAGCTCCAGGAAACGGCGAACTACATGAGCCGTGTGACGCTCCATGCCGGCGAAAAGTATGCATGGGTGGGTGTCTATGGCCTTGACGTCTTGACGAAGACGAACGAAGAAGGAACGTTTACGCTCCCGACGCTCCCGACGAACGATTCGCTTGATCTCTATGTTGTCACTACTAAAGATAGCTTGTATGTAACAAAGCGCATCGCGCCTTCCAAGGGCTCTGCTGATTTCGACTACCCGTATGTCGTGATGCAGGATTTCGAAAACGTGAAGGATACCGGAAACTGGTATTTTAGCACGGATTCTGTTGGCTCCAAGATTCTGTCCAAGTCGTTCGATACGGATAACGAGCGCAAGTCCAAGGTGTTCCACGGAAAGTACAACCTGGTGGGAACGAATAATATTTACGCTTGGGTTTTGACCGGCATGTTCCTCCGCGACGAAGGCTGGAACCTCTCCACGCTCGATTCTATTTCGTTCTATGCCAAGGGCTCGGGCCAGATTCGCGTGTCTCTTGAAAACTGGACCCGTGAATCCGAAGTCGCAGGGCTCTCGCTCAAGGCAGCCTCGGAATGGAAAGACCTGAATTCGCAGAAGTGGACGCACTATGTCGTAAAGTATGACGATTTGTGCTATACCGCCCAGGATGTGAGCAACTGCTATATCGCTTGGAATACGCTCAAGGACGATGTCCGCCAGCTGCATTTCTTCGTAAGAAATGGAACAGAATTCTATCTCGACGATATAGTGCTCTATGGCGCTCTTTTCTAAAAATTAGACCTTTTAAGTGCGCCTCGAATTAAGTATCTTTGTGCACATGCAGTCTATTGAATCAGAAGCAAAAATTGCTCAGGAATATCTCGCCCGCATCGCCAAAGATGCCGAGGCGAAGTTTGATGAACATCTCCCCCCAGTAAAGGACCGTCCGTGCCGTTTGCACGAGGCTATGCGCTATTCCATGTTCGCAGGCGGTAAGCGCTTGCGTCCGGGACTTGCTAAGGCCACGTTCGACATGTTTGGTGGCAAGGGAGAAAAGATTTGGCTTGCAACGAGCGCTCTCGAAATGCTCCACACGTTCAGCCTTATCCACGATGACCTTCCGTGTGTCGATAACGACGACTACCGCCGTGGAAAGCTCACAAGCCACAAGAAGTTTGGCGAAGCTACTGCCGTGATGGCAGGTGACGCCCTCTGCATCCACGCCTTCGAGATGATGGGCAAGACCGGTAACGCAAAGGCTATCGAGCTCCTTGCTCACTTGCTTGGCACGTACGGCATGATCGGTGGCGAAATGACCGACATCGAATGCGAAGGCAAAACTGTCGATCTCGAAATTGTCGATTACATTCACTACCACAAGACGGCAGCCCTCATCGAAGCTGCTCTCCTCGTGGGTGCAATGCTTGCAGACGCAAGCGAAAAGGATATGGAAATCATCCGCAACTATGGCCGCTCCATCGGGCTTGCCTTCCAGATTGTGGATGACATTCTGGACATTGTCTCTACGACCGAAGAACTTGGCAAGGACGCCGGCTCTGACATCGAAAAGGGCAAGGCTACTTACCCGTCCATCGTTGGACTGGAAAAGTCTAGGGAACGTGCTAGGGAACTTTACGAGGAATCCATCAAGGCTTTGGATGGCCTCACATGCGATACCTCCATCCTCCGTTCTATAGCGGCATACATCATCACGCGAGTGAAATAAATGGAACTGAAAGACGTTAAGTCGCCTCAGGACTTGAAGCACTGTTCCGTCGAGGAACTGAACCACCTTGCTACGCAGATCCGCGAGACCATCATTGGTCAAGTGGCTAAGCATGGTGGTCACTTGGCATCGAGCCTTGGCGTTGTTGAACTGACTCTTGCGCTGCACTACGTGTTCAACGCACCCGACGATAAGATCGTGTGGGACGTGGGGCACCAGGCGTACGTGCACAAGCTATTGACCGGCCGCTATGACCGATTCGATACCTTGCGCCAGCAGGGAGGCATTTCCGGCTTCCTCAAGAGGAACGAAAGCGTTTACGACTGCTTCGGGGCGGGCCACGCCACGACGTCTATTTCTGCGGCTCTCGGCTTTGCCGTTGCGCGCGACCATTTCAACCGCAACAACAACGTGGTTGCTGTCATTGGAGATGGCTCCATGACGGGCGGTATGGCTTACGAGGCTATCAATAACGTTGGCGCCTCCAAGCAGAACATGACCATCATCTTGAACGATAACAAGATGAGTATCGCACCGAACATCGGCGGTTTTAGCAAGTACCTGAACCGCGTGATTTCGGACCCGGTTTACAACAAGATGCGTACCGACCTGGATCGCCTGATGAACCGTTTGCCGGGCATTCTGGGTTCCCGCTTCCGTGACCTTTTCTTGCAGGTCGAGAATGCGGCGAAGAACGCCGTGAAGCCAGGTCGCTTCTTTGAAGACCTCGGCATCCGCTACTTTGGTCCGATTGATGGTCACGACATCGATGAACTCGTGATGATTCTTGAACGCGTCAAGCAGCAGCAGGGCCCGTGCCTTGTGCATGTGCTGACCGAAAAGGGCCGCGGTTTTGACGCTGCCGAAAAGAATCCGACGAAGTATCACGGTTGCGGTGCATTTGACCCTGAAAGCGGGCTTCCACTTGCTCCGGGCAATCCGAACCCGTCTCTCACGAGCGTGTTTGGCAATACGCTTTTGCAGCTTGCCCGCAAGGACAAGCGCATCATGGGCATCACGGCTGCAATGCCTACGGGCTGCGGCATGGATATCGTCGCAAAGGAACTCCCGGACCGCGTGATTGACGTGGGCATTGCCGAAGAGCATGCCGTGACGTTTGCGGCGGGCATGGCTTGCGATGGCGTTGTGCCTGTGGTCGCGATTTACTCGTCGTTCATGCAGCGCGCTTACGACCAGATTATCCACGATATTGCACTCCAGAACTTGCATGTGGTGCTTGTGCTCGACCGTGCCGGCCTTGTCGGTGCAGACGGTCCGACGCATCATGGCGCCTTTGACTTGTCGTTCTTGCGGACTGTTCCCGGAATGACCATTTTGGCACCTTCCAACGAAAATGAACTGCGCGACATGTTGACTGCCGCCATCGATATGGAAGGTGTCGTGGCTATCCGCTACCCGAGAGGCACTGCACTTGCTGCAGAGCTTGTCCCCTCGGAAGGACCGTTCGACTATAAAAGCCCCAAGATTCTTGAGAAGGGCTCCGGCATACTCCTTCTGGGCGCCGGCTTCATGACAAATGAACTCAAGAAAACAGCCGCCGTGCTTCGTGAAAACGGATACAACCCGACGCTTGTGGATGCCCGTTTTATTAAGCCGCTCGACCAGGAATGCTACCGTTCGCTGTTTGACAGCCACAATGTCATTGTGACGCTCGAAGACAATACGAAGGTGGGTGGCTATGGTTCAGCCATTGCGGAACTTTTGTCCGATCTCGGCTATACGGACAAGAAACTGTACCGGTTTGGTCTTCCGGACAGATTCGTTGAACAGGGAGAAATCAAGGCTCTCTACAAGATCTTAGAAATTGACGGGGAATCCGTCGCCAAACAGTTGATGGAAAAACTATGAGTGAAGAAGAAAACAAACCGAAGCGTACCGTAAGAATCACGCTTGACCGTAAATTTGGAGTCAGCGAAGCTCCTGAACGCCGCCCTCGTCGTGACGATGACCGCGGTTCCTTTGGCGACAAGCCCTCGTTCCGTGGGGATCGTGGCGATCGTCGTTTTGACCGTGACCGCGGCGAACGCCGCTTTGATCGTGGTGAACGCCGTTTCGACCGCGACAACCGCGATGAAAACCGCGAAGGCCGTCCGTTCAACCGTGAAGAACGCCGTGGTGGTGGCCGCTTTGACCGTGACCGCCGTCCGCGCCGCTTTGGCGACAAGCCGTTTAACCGCGGACCGCGCGGCGCTATGAACGCCCCGGTCTACCGCCAGCGCCCGGAACAGAAGGAAGCCGTTGACGAAAACTTGGACGAAGCCGCACTCGAAGCACGTGCCGCCCAGATTGAAGCCGTTGAAGATTCCGTGGCTACACCGCCTTGGTTCAAACGCCTCATCGCCTGCACGACCGAAAAGGGTCGCGAACGCGAAGGCAAGTTCCTTGGCGAAGGCGTTCACGTTGTTGAAGAACTCGTGAAGCACCACCGCGAACTCGTGATTTCTGTTTACGTTGTCGAAGGCTTTGAAAACGAAGAACTCATCGAAGCTATTAACGAAGCCGAAATTACGCTCCACACTCTTACCGAAGACCAGATGAAGCGCCTCTCTTCGACGATGACGACGCAGGGCATCATTGCTTACTGCAACATCGCAAGCAAGAAGCCGGTCTACGAAACAAGCCGCAGCGTGCTTACGCTTGTGGACGCCGTGCAGGATCCGGGTAACCTCGGCACGCTTTTCCGCACGAGCCTTGGTTTCAATTCTTCGGGCATGATTCTCGGTCGTGGTACAGTGAGCCCGTTCAACCCGAAGGTCGTTCGTGGTTCCTCGGGTACGTTCCTCCGCGTTCCGTTTGAATTCGACGTGGATCTCGTGGACCAGATCAACTTCCTCCGTAGCAAGGGCTATACCATCATCGCAACGGATTTGCATGCTAAGCAGTCCCTCCGCGAAATCCCGGCTCACAAGCTCCGCAAGATGGCTTTCCTCGTGGGTAACGAAGGTGCCGGCACGAACCCGTACTTCATCGAACTCGCCGACGAAACGGTGAAGATCCCGATGAGCAGTGAACTTGAATCTCTGAATGTGGCTGTCGCACATGGCATTCTCTCTTACGAAGCCGCCCAGATTCAGGAGGAATTGAAGTAATGACGTGCTTTTACGATCGCCTTGAACAGCGTATTGCGAAGTGCGGTAACCCGGTGTGCATGGGCATGGACCCTGTGCTCAAGCTCATTCCGCTCGAAGGCACTCCCGAAGACCGCATCAAGCGCTTCTATTCCGACATCTTGGAATGCTGCCTCAAGCGTAACGTGCAGCCGGCTGTCGTAAAGCCGAACAGCGCTTATTACGAATGCGTGAGCGTGCAGTCGATGCTCGTTTTGCAGCAGCTCATTGCCGATTACAGAAGTGCTGGCATCCCGGTTATCTTGGATGCAAAGCGCGGTGACATTGGCAAGTCCAGTGCCGCCTACGCCAACGCCGCTTACGATGTTTACCGTGCAGACGCCGTGACCGTCTCTCCGTGGATGGGTGCCGATTCCGTCGGTCCGTTCATTCGCGAAGATAGCGAAAACGGTGCCTACGTGCTCCTCCGCACAAGCAACAAGGGCGCTCACGACTTCCAGGATTTGCCTGTTACTCGCAGTGACGATCCGCGCGACGTTGCCGAAGCGTTCTATTCCGTAGCGGACAAGATTATGGAATGGGATGCTGACAAGGGATACCTTGGTGCCGTTGTCGGTGCAACCCACCCGGAAGAACTTGAGAAGATTACGGCTTACACCGTTGCTCACAAACACGAAATCCCGTTCCTCATTCCGGGCGTGTCCATTCCGGGCGTGCCGGGCGGTCAGGGCGGCGATGCAAAGACCGTGCTCAACGCTATCGCAAACGGTGGCGGCAAGCGCAAGTTCCATGTGCTCAACTCGAGCAGTGGACTCAACTTTGCATGGCAGCGTAACGATACGCCGGCAAACTATGCGAACGATTGCGTCGATGCACTCGAAAAACTCGCAGAGGCATGCTTGGTTTAGTTCTTCTAAGACGTCATCCTGACCCTGGAGCGTAGCGATAGGGGAAGGATCCAGGGCTTTACTTGATGGATTCTTCGACTACGTGCTTCGCACTTCGCTCAGAATGACGTGATGAAATGAATATGCGTTATATCCTTAGCTTCATAGTTGCCGTTGCGGTGATCGTGGTTGCGTTCCATTACGCAAAGCCGTTGCCTGGCACGAACTTTGACGAATCTTTCTTGCCGAAGGCTTCGTCTGTTCGCTATGTAGCTGCAGGGCATGACGCCTCGGTAGCGGGGCTCTTCTGGATCAAGGGCCTCACCGAACTCGGTGAAAGCTACCTCACCGGCAAGGAATATGCGTATCTCGGTCATGTCGCCGAACTCTCGACGAGCCTGGATTCACTATTCTTCACGCCGTATTATTTTGTCGGTGGCGTGACACCCGTAGATGCTCCCGATACTTCGGACTTCTCGGTACTCCGCCGTGCGACTCGCGTTTATCCTGAAAACTGGCGCCTTTCGCTTTACTTTGCACTCCGCCTCGCTCGTGGCCCGTACCCCAACAGGACCGAAGCCGCGAACGTGATGCGCAAGTATTTCGATAGCCCGGATACAACGATTCCCGATCACATCCGCACGATTTACCGCAGCTTTGAACTCGACTCCATGCAGACCGAGACTGCGCTTGAAACCATCCTGAATGACGTGATGCAACCGCGTTTCAAGAAGTTCCGTGCAAGCTTTTATGTGAAAATCCTCAAGCTCTTCGGTTACAAGGGCTTGATTAGCGACTACAATAAGGACGACAATTATCAGAAAGTCAAGTTCCTTGTCGATGGCATGACCGAAGGCCGCATCCCGCCGGTTGTCGTTTACAACCGCCTCCTTGCCATGAAAAAGGTCGAAGAACCCGTTGCAGATTCTACTGCCGCCGATACGGCTAAAGTAAGTGTTGCGGATTCTACAGCATCTACGTCACCCTGAGCAAAGCGAAGGGCCCAGTTAAGTCTCGTAAAAATGCCTCTGGATCCATCAACCCTTACGGGTTTCTGGATGACGAGTTCATGAATTACCAGTTTTGTGGATGACGTGAATTATTCCGCGCAGCGTGCGGAATTCTTGGGGAGTCCCATCAGCTCGAATGCTGTTTTGCAGCGGTCGAGGAGTTCTCTGGATTTGGATGGGTTGGACTTGCTTAAATATTTAGCGCGGTGGTAGAGAATGTTTGCCGTCGTATATGGCATGTTTGCCTTGACGGATTCTTTTTCTGCCTTGAGGTAGATCCCGTTGGCGTCGCCCTGGTTCAGCAAATCAGCTAGGCGGCCTTCAGTCCAGTAATAAATTCCCGTATCGTCATCAAGACGTTTGTCGACCATCTTGAGGGCTTCCTTTGCCTTCTCGTCTCGATGGCTGCCTGCATAGGCTATGGCACATTCCGAATAAAATGCGCCTTGCAGTTCGTCTGCAATACCATCTAGGTCGTCTTTGTTAATGCCTTCGCAAAGCGATACGGCTTCGGAGAATTTTTCGGTAGCATTCTTTAGTCCGATTTTCGCCTTGATGAGCATTGTTCTTGTCGTTTTGCCGACATTGTTAGATACGTGACTGAACAAGGAATCCGCCATGTCGAAATCGAGACTCATGGTGCGGACTTGGCCCATTGCAATAAGGATTCGGCTTTCTGCATTGAGGTCGGCTTCTTTACGGCTTGCGACAAGGGCTCGATCGAGCTGTGAGTAGCCTTTAGAAAAGTTCCCTGCCTTAAAGGACTTTTGCGCACGTGCGGCAAGCTTTCCGGATTCCGAGGCGAATACGGCGGTTCCGCTAAGCGCTACACAAAGGGCAATCTTCAAAGCCTTCGTTACCATAGCGTCTCCACGACAAAGGGTACGGAATCATGCGTGGGGACATTGCCTTTTAGGAGCCACATCTTGGACATGCCGTTCATCAGGTCGTCGGCACTCTGCAAGGTGTTTTCCGTCGTATTCATGAAATCTTGTAGGCCGGTCGTTACAGTACCGAAATCGGTGACGAGGTTATCCACGCGGCCAACGGTAGAATCCATGGAGTTCAAAAGCGACGTGACCTGACCCGGTAGCGGCTTGAAATCTTCGAGCAAATTGCCTACGTTGTTGGTGACTTCGTTTGCACGGCTTACAAGTTTCGGCACGTCTGTTTTCATCGTGTCTAGCAAGAAGGAGGTCTTTTTTAACACGTTCTTGCCGAGGAATGTAATTTCGTCAAGTCGATAAAGCTGACGGTTTAAGTTGTCATAAAGGGCGCGGGAACCAAATAATGCACCCATGGTCGTGCCTGTGTCAAGAGCCATTGCCACAAGTTCATCGGCGGCGTCGATAAGGTGGTTTACACGGCCCAAAAGTTCATTAGCCGTTTCAATAACGGTTTCGATATCTTTGGCTGAGCCTGCTTTTAGGGTGTCCCCGTTTTCTAGAATGCGTCCTCTGTTTTTGATATCGATGTTGATGACGCGGGCCGAGATGAGGTTTTGGTCGCGGATGGCGTAAACTTCGGCACTGTCGGTAATCAAGTCCTTGTATTCTTTGCGGATGGCAAATTCAATGACTACACCGATACCGTCTTTGTTGATTTCCGTCTTGGATATCTGCCCGACGTTAACACCGTTAATCTGTACGCGAGTACCCGATGTGAGACCGAGCGCCTTTTCAAATGTACTGTAAAGGTTGTAGTTCTCTTTGATTTTACCATTGTCCTTGTCAAAAAGGAAGTGGTAAAGTACCAACGAAAAAATCATGATGGCAACAGTGCTAACAACGCCGACCAAAAGGCCGGACATTTCCATCCAGTTAACCTGTTTTATCTTTTGAAATGCCATTACTTTCGTGAAATATAAATAGATTATATTGTCAAATTGAATTTAATTGATTTTTTTCGAGGAAATATGGATTTTTTTGAATTTTTGAATACCGCAGTGACGCCTTACCATACGGTAGACGCTTTGAAGTCTTTTTTCAAGGCAAATTCCTTTACCGAAATTGAGCTAGGTGCCAATCTTGAGCCTGCAAAAGCCTATTTCGTGTGCCGCGAAGCTTCGATCATTGCGTTCCGTACACCCCAAAAGTGGAGTGACGAGTCGAAGTTCAAGATCGCTCTTGCGCATACGGACTTCCCGACGCTCAAGATTTCCCCGAATCCGGATGTCGTAAATGCAGGCGTATGCACGCTCCATACGGAGGTCTACGGTTCTCCGCTTTACACGAGCTGGCTCGATCGTGACCTTGGGTATGCAGGGATGCTTGCTTACGTGGAGGCCGGTAGCTCGACTCTCAAGACGAAACTGTTCCGTGGCGAAAAACTTTTCAGGATTCCGCAGTTGGCGGTCCACCTGAACCGTGGCGTGAATCAGGATGGTCTCAAGGTCAATCCGCAGATTGATTTCAATGCGCTGTGGGCATGCGCTTCGGATAGTAAAGCTTCTGAAAACCGCAAGAACTTATTTGTGAAGGCGCTTGAGAAGGAACTCCCGGAAGGATCGCGCCTGATTGATTTTGACGTACAGCTTTTTGATGCCCAGTCTGCAAATCGCGGCGGCTTTAATGATGAATGGATTTATTCGGGCAGGCTCGATAACTTGAGCAGCTGCCACGCCATTGCCGAAGCGATGGTGTCTGCGAAGTCGGCTGAAAGCGATTGCCTTGTGGCTTGCTTCTTCAATAACGAAGAGGTGGGGTCCACCACCCGCGAAGGTGCCGCCAGTAACTTTTTAAAGAGTGTCTTGGATTCTATCGCTTCGCTCCAGAATGACTGTCACCCTGGAGTGTGCGAGCACGATAGGGCCCAAGCGCCTCTCTCGTCTCTCGCCTCTCGTCTCTCGTCTAGTATCGCCCTCTCTATCGACATGGCCCATGCCGAGCATCCGAACCACACGGAAAAGCACGAACTGAATCACGCTCCTCTGTTGGGAAAAGGTATTGTACTTAAGACAAACTCACAAAAGCGCTATGCAAGTGACTTGATGAGTTCCGCTCAACTTCGATTGCTTTGCGAAAAGGCCGAAATTCCACTTCAAGTTTTCATCATGCGAAACGACATGCCATGTGGTTCAACGGTAGGCCCGACGGTCTCTGCAAATCTTGGAATCCCGACGGTCGATATCGGCGAGCCCATGCTCAGCATGCATAGCATTCGCGAGATGATGGCCGCAAGCGACCATGAAGATATGATAAAGCTCGTCAAAGCGCTTTATTGCTACAGCTAAATTCATGCTGAAACGGCGAGCCTTGCGCAGAACCTGTGAAAAGATTTCTATAATTTTCGAATCAATTCACAATAAAGATGGAATATGCAAAAAGGCTCGAACGAGATTGATAATTTTCTGACGCCCGATGATACAAAAGTGATGAAGGGGATTGCAATTGTCTGCATGCTCCTGCATCATCTTTGGTTTTTCCCGAACCGTATTCCGGGTGGTGGCGTTGTTGGCATTTTTACGATGTTCAATATGCCATTGACTATTTATTTGGGAATCTTTGGCAAAATATGCGTCCCGATGTTTTTCTTCTTTGGCGGTTATGGAGTCTATAAGAGCTCCTATGGAAAACCCTACGATATCGTTGGGCGCCTTAAAAAACTTTATTTTGCGTACTGGAAAGTCTTTCTTGTTTTCGTTCCGATTGGTTTCCTGTTCTTTTCTGCACAGGCCCCGTATTGCGCTGATCCTTTTATTTATTCGCGCTTTGAAATTTTCTCGTTAAGGGAATTGGTTTCGAACTTCCTTGGGTTTGCATCGACATATAACAGGGAATGGTGGTTCCTCATAAGTTACGCATTCGCCTTGGTGACATTCCCGCTTGTCAGGGCCGTTATTGACCGCTATTCGGCAAGAATCAATTTGTTCATTATCGTTATTGTGTCGC
This sequence comes from Fibrobacter sp. UWB3, assembly GCF_002210405.1. Lineage (NCBI taxonomy): Bacteria > Pseudomonadati > Fibrobacterota > Fibrobacteria > Fibrobacterales > Fibrobacteraceae > Fibrobacter > Fibrobacter sp. UWB3. The sequence continues at coordinate 32,824 of NZ_MWQJ01000015.1, read as the reverse complement.
TTTTGTTTGCGCATGTTTTCCCTGGACTTAAATCGGTGCCTTCGCTTGGCGTTCTCGGAAATAGCCACATGTACCTCCGCTTTTTCTGCCAGATTGCGCCGTATGCGGCTTGTTTCTGGATGGGTGCAATCGTCGCACGTAATGGGCTCTTTGACCGTTTGCACAATTCTGCCAAGCAGCATGGACTTTTGAACCCTCTGGCCGATATCGCCATTTGGTGCATGATTATCGTCATGCGTCAAAATGAAATTGGCGATATTTTTGATGTGTTCTTTATCCCGGTTTTAACCGTTGTTGCTATGGACTTCCTGAGCCATGTCAGGCTCTTGAAAAAGGGATTTTGGTATCTCGGACGCCAGAGTACATTTATGTGGCTTATCCACCCGTTCTTCTGTTATTACTTTGGTGTCCCGGCGATGATTGTCGCATATCCGCGATATGCAATCCCGTCGCTGCTCGTGCTTATTGTAATGACGTACTTTGCGTCGGTGCTTTTGGAATATTTCTGGAAGGGTTTTGGTTTTGTTTATCGGAAAGCGAATTCCGTGAATATTCATTTTAAACATTTTGGAGCTTCTGGTGAAAAACGATAAGTCTATCCAGTATTTTTTGATTTGGGGCGTCATCTGCCTGCTTGCAAACTTGTTCTGTACAAATGCTGCTGCATTTGGTGGAGATCAAAATTATTGGGCGGATTGGGTCAAGCAATTGGCGAATAATGGATTTGAACGTTTTAATGGCAACTATCCTCCGCTTTATGTTTTTTGGCTTTGGATTGTGGCGCAAGTCCATAATCTTGCGAATATCCCGATAGAAAAGGGGACGCTCCTCAAGTTCTTCTGCTTGTGGCCGGTTTACTTTGGCCATGTGGCGCTTGTCGATTTTGCAAGCCGCCTGGTGGCGCGCTTCAAGTTGCCGAAGTATTCTGCTCATTTTGTGCTTGCGTTTGTGGCCTTGAACCCGGCGCTTTTGCTGGATGGTCCGATTTGGGGGCAGGTCGATTTGTTCCCCTGCATCTTTGGCATTGCTGCACTTTACTGCATCAACTTCCCTGGAAAATTCAAGTACGCTTCGATGTTCTTTGCGCTTGCGCTTTTGGCGAAGTTCCAAATGATTTTGCTTTTGCCAATTTTCGGTGGCATCTTCCTCCGTCGCTATAAGCAGTCCTGGCGCGGGCTCCCGCTCATGGCGGTTGCAATTGTGCTTGTATTCTTGCCGTTCATGGTTGCAGGGAACCTCTCGGGACTCCTCACTCATGCTTACCTCAACACGACGGAACAGTACCCGTTCTCGACTTACAATGCAGCGAACACCTGGATGTTCTTTGTGGGCAATACGAGCCGTGACGTGAATCCGCTTTTCGGGCTTTCGCCGGATGGCATTGGATTCTTGCTTTCTCCGTCTTGGCTTGGTAAGATTCTGTTCGTGATTATCTCTGCTTACATTTTGAAGTGCGCTCTCTTTGCCAAAACACTCCGCCGCACGTTTGAACTTGCGACTTGGGAAGCGTTTGCGTTCTTCCTTGTGTTGCCGGGCATGCATGAACGTTATTTGATTTACGCCGTTCCGTTTGCTTGCGTGTGGATGGTGCTTGAAACGAAGAAGGCCTGGATTTGGTCGCTTCTGGTGACGGCCATTTGCGCCATGAACATTTCAATGGTGAATGGCTTCAAGGGTGCCGACTTATGGGTTCCGGTTTCTGGACTTGCGCTCCTCATCTTCATTGCAGGCGTTGTGAACAACTTTGCCCCGCGTGCGTTCCCTGCGCTGATAGAAAAACTTGCACGCATCCCGTTCCCGCACTTTACGCCGTATGTGGTGCTTGCCTTGTTCCTTTTCCCGATGCTCATCACCGAAATTATCGGGCTCATGCCGGTGAATGTAGAACTCCAGTCGAACCAATTCTATCTCACGGATTTGGCGATTGATCATTACACGCAACAATACGGTAGACCTCGTGTAAACCGTGCGGTCGATGGAGCAACGCTTACGGTTCGTGGACAGCAGTATAAGAATGGTATTGGTACGCATGCCGCTTCTGAAATCTTTTTCAAAATGCCTGCCGATGCTGATTCGCTTGAATTTGTCGTGGGCATTGATGATGAAGCGGGTGGCGGTGGTTCTGTGCGCTTTATCGTGGCGACTCCCGAAGAAACACTTTGGAAAAGCGATGTCGTTTTTGGCAACAAAAAGCCGCAAGCCGGTAAAGTCTATATCGGTGGTCAGCAGACGATTATCCTCAAGGCTGATGCCGATGGCGACAATGCCTATGACCATGCTGACTGGCTGAACGTCATCGTGACCAAGAGGAAGTAATGGACAACGTTTTCGCTTGGCTGAAATCGCGGACGGCAGCGCAATTAGTCTTTGCGGTAATTTTGCTGTTGGGGACGTTTGCTCGTGTCTACATGTTCGGCTCCGTGCCAGGCGATATCAATCAGGACGAAGCTTTTGCTGGATATAACGCCTACACGCTTTTGCACCACGCTGCAGATTCTTACGGCTACCGCTTGCCGGTTTACTTGACTGCCTGGGGTTCCGGCATGAACGCACTTGAATCGTATTTGATGATTCCGTTTGTGGCGCTCTTCGGGATGCATGTCTGGGTAATCCGCTTGCCGATGCTTCTGGTGGGCCTCTTGTCGCTTGTGGCGGTTTATTTCTTGGTGCGTCGATTCTCGAGTGAACGCTTTGCTTTAGGGGCAACGCTTCTGCTTGCGATTTCTCCATGGCATGTGATGCTTTCACGCTGGGCTCTTGAATCGAACTTGGCGCCGGGCTTTGTGCTGTTCGGACTTTTCTTCTTTGTGAAAGGCCTTGAAAAACCGAAGTTCTTGATTGCCTCGGCTGCGTTTTATGGACTCTCGCTTTATGCGTATGCGACCATCTGGGTGGCCGTTCCGTTCATCATCTTGTTGAACGTACTTTATGCTCTTTGGACAAAGTCTATCCACAATAATCGTTACACTTGGATTTCGCTTGGCGTGCTTGCTGCACTTGCGCTCCCGCTCATGCTTTTTATGCTCGTGAACAAGGGCGTTATCAATGAAATCTGCTTGCCTTTTATCAGCATCCCGAAGCTTGTTTATTTCCGTGCAAGCGAAATTTCGTTCCAGGAAATTCCCGAAAATTTCATGAACCTCTGGAATATTTTGAAGCGTCAGTCTGATGGACTTCCGTGGAATTGCATCCACAATTTCGGGCTTTTCTATCCGGTGACACTTGCGTTCTTCTTTGTCGGGCTTGTCGAAAACATTTGGCAGACGGTGCGTGATGTGAAAGCGCGCAAGCTTGGGCTCTCGTTCTTTATGCTCGTTTGGCTGCTCGCCGCTTTTGCCATCGGCGTTTTAATTAACGTCAATGTCAATCGCGTGAACTTGATTTTTATCCCGATTATCGTCATGGCGGCGCAAGGGATTATTCTCGCGTTTAGCTATATCCACCCGAAGTTGATTTATGTTCCGCTGGTGGCGTACCTCTTGAGCTTTGCCAATTTCGAACGTGAATATTTTACGGTGTATAAGGACCAGATTGCAAATCCGTTCTGCGAAGGCATTGGCGATGCCATGGAATTTGCGCAGTCGCAGTCGAAACCGGGCGATAAAATTTATGTGGACCCGAACGTGAGCTACCCGCGAGTGCTTTTTTACGGCAAGGTGGACTTGAATTCGTACCTTTCGACGGTCCGTTACACGAATTTCCCGAGCGCATTCCTCTATGTGCACGAATTTGACCGCTATGTTTTTACGTTTGATTTGGGCGAAGTTGATAATCAAGCGGTTTATCTTCTGGAAAACAAGGATTCTAGGCTTTCGTGGTTTGAGGAGCGAGGCTTTTCAGTCCGCAGTTTTGGGAAATATATCGTAGCTTACCCTGCAAAAGTACTCTGAGAAGTTGAAATTTGATATATTGGTGTTCGAAAAAGAATAAGAAGTGTGAATATGCGAATTTCTACTGTAATTAAAATTTGTTCTTTGACGATGCTTATGGCTGTGGCTTCGTTTGCCCGGCCAATCAATGATGGCAATAAGCTGTATGCCACTGGCGATTATGCCGGTGCGCTTGAAAAATATATGAAGGCCCGTGAGGCGGAACCCGCAAATCCGATGCTGTTCTACAACATTGGAACGTGCCAGTATAAACTTGGAAATTTCGAAGAGGCGAAGAAGGAACTCGAAAGTGCTGTGCGCATGCCGGATAAGGCAATGGCCGCAAAGGCCGCTTACAACTTGGCGAATACGCATTTCCGCGTGGGCGAAAAAGCGCAAGAACCGAGCGCCCGCATTGCCGCATGGCGTGAATCCGTCGCCTATCTGAAAAAAGCGATTGATCTGGATAATGATTTTGAGAATGCCAAGAAAAACGTAGAAATCGTTCAACGCAAGCTCAAGGAAGAACTCGACAAGCAAAAAGAAAACAAGGATCAAAACCAGAATCAGAACGACCAGAAACAACCTCCGCTGAGTGATAATGCAAAGCAGGTCTTGGCTCGTGCACTCCAGCTTTGCAAGGATGGCAAGTATGCCGAAGGCAAGCAGATGCTCGAGAACCTGATTGCCGAAGATGAAACTGCAAGCCAGTTGAGCGGCCATGTGCAGCGCATTGACGACGTCATCGAAATCAAGGCCGGTCGCAAGCCCAAGACAAAGATTGACGCCAGCAACACCGACAACGACCTGGAGGTGATCTAATGAAGCAGTCTCTCTCCTCTCTCGTAGTCGTGGCAATTTTCTTCCTTGCATCCGCCGCTTTTGCTGCTCCGAAATCGGCTTCAGCCTACTATGGCGATGCGGCGTTCCAGTACATCGAAAACCGCTTGCCCACTGCAGAAATTACTTGCAACGAAGGCTTGCAATACTACCCGAACGATCAGAAATTGCAGATGCTCCTCGACCGCATTCACGAAGCGAAAAACGAGCAGCAAAACGAAAATAAGAAGAACGATCCTAAAAACGACCAGAATCAAGACCAGAATAATCAGGATCAAAACCAGGATCAGAATCAGGACAAGCAAAACCAAGACCAGAATAAAGATCAGCAGAACCAGGATCAGCAAAATCAGAACCAGAATGGCGACCAGAGTTCTTCTAGCGCCCAGAATGACCAGAATCAGGATCAACAGAATCAAGGTCAGAACGGTCAGTCTAGCAGCAGCCAGGGTGGCGATAGTTCCGACAGCAATGGTGGTGCCGGAGAGCAACCGCAACAGCCAGAACAGTCCGAGGGCAATTCCAGCGACAGTAACGGCGGTGAACCGGAACAGCAGCCGCTTCAACCTGGTGAAATGACTCCTGAAGAAGCTGCCCAGCTCCTCAAGGACTTTGACGAACAGAACGGCGAACGCAAGCCCTGGAAACCCGTCCGCGGCCAAGTCCGTCCGGCTAAGGACTGGTAGATTAATCCAACCAACTTTGCATCATCTTGTCATGTCCGCCGCAAACATGTCATGCCCGCCTTGCGCGGGCATCTCCTTTTTTAAACAACCTTTATTAGCGATTTTACAACTCAATTAAATAAATCTTCACTTTGTACATGTTTTTCTTGTGTAATGCTTAAAAAAATTGTACATTAGTGAAGACAATTTAATAAAGAGGATCTTATGAAAAAGGTTTTGACCGTTCTTCCTTTGGCCGCCCTTGCTTTGGTTGGCTGTCAGTCGTCATCAGGTGATAGCGTAACTGCTCCAGATGTACAGCCGCTGCCCCAGAATTATCCGACCGACTATATAATCTCCGAATTGGGCACGTATAACTATGCTGCTGACGGTACCTTGGAAATCACTAAAGGTACTTGCACGGACAGGGCTAATGAATACGTCTGGGAAAAGGTGACTAAAACCGGTTCATTGAAGGATGCTGGTAATAATTCCGCTGAAATGGATTTGGGCGATGGTGCTGGCAAGAATACTTATGCTTTTGTGGCCGCTTATGGAGAGCCGTTCCCAAGTGGCTCGTACTACATGACGTCAACACTTAATCAGAAACTCATTAGAGGCGTCATTCTTGATGATTCGTATTACGATGATGTCGTGTTCGTTAATACGGATTGCCTTTTTGAGAATTTTGGCGAAATGCAAGAAACGCTTGCTCTGATTGCCGGTGTAGAAAAGTCTGAAATCAATATGAGCTGCAAAGTGCTCAGCATTCAAGGTCTTGAGATGGAGTACAAATCCCATAGGTCAATGGGCGTTGAATATACGCTTTCTTATGCAGGCAAGGTTTGCAATGTCAAGCATGATTTCCGTTATGCTAATGTTGAAACGGATTGCGAAAGAGCGTTTAAAGATTATCAGAAAGATTATGAAAGTGGAGAAACAACTGAATTCTTCAACTTCGATTTTTATGATCAGGATATTAACACAGATGCTTGCGACGAAGTTCTCGAAGATTTCCACAATGCAACGGGTCTCGCAAAGTCTGCTCCTGGTGTTAGCAAAAAGCAAGTTAAGGATATTCTCCGCGCAATTGGCAAGCGCCTCCGCCACGGCAAGTAATTAACGGTATTCATAATAGGTACAGTGCACCCTGCAAATGCGGGGTGTTTTTTTGTGCAGTGCATCCCGGCTTTGGGCGATCGCCTTCCCTTTGAAATTTTATTGCATTACGCTTATAATTTTGATATCTTAATATTATGATTATGCGGAAGGTTATCTTTATTTCTCTTTTGGTTCTGTCGTTTGTCTCATTTGCGGTGGCGACTCCTGTTGCGCGTCCATCGACGAACGGTAAACTTCATGTCGTGGGTACGGAGCTTCACGACGAGCATGGGAATGTCGTCGTTCTCAAGGGCGCAAGCACCCACGGTCTCACATGGTTTCCGCAGTTCGTGAACAACGGATTGTTCAAACAGCTCAGCACAGAGTGGAATACGAACCTTATTCGCCTTGCCATGTATTCCAAGGATTATGTAGAGGGCAATCGCAAAAAGAATTTGGAAATTTTGCGCAAGGGTATTGAATATGCCATTGCAAACGATATGTACGTCTTGGTGGACTGGCATGTTCTAGAAGATCAGAATCCTAATGTGTATCTTGCCGAGGCGATTTCTTTCTTTAACGAAATGGCTAGGGAATATGCAAACGTCCCGAACGTGATTTTTGAAATTTGCAATGAGCCCAATGGCGACTGCACTTGGGAGGATATCAAGGAATATGCGCATGTCGTTATCCCGGTGATTCGCAGGCACAAACCCGATGCCTTGATTGTCATTGGTACGCCAAACTATGCTCGTGAAATCCAGTACCCGGCAGAGGATCCGGTTCCGTTTGAAAACGTGATGTATTCGTTCCATTTTTATGCAACTTCGCATACTTATGTCTTTCGTGCAAAACTTCGTAATGTCGTGAAACAAGGAACGCCGATATTTATTACGGAAAGTGGTCTTTGCGAAGAATCGGGTGATGGAAAAATTGATTTTGAAAATGTAAGGATTTGGTATAGCTTGATTGACTCCTTGCATATAAGCTATACCATTTGGAATCTTTCGAATAAAGAAGAAGAATCCTCGATGATCCGTGATGATTCCCGTGCTGTGGAATATTTGACGGATGGTGATTTGACAATTTCGGGACGTTTTGCAAAGGCGCTGTTCCAAGGGACGCCGATTGATAAGATTACGCTTGAATATAGTACGATTGAAAATTTCAAGATTCTTGCGCGTTCTAAGCCTCACAAAGTATGGCTTATGTTTGCGGGGCCTCTGTTTATTTTCCTCATTCTGTGTCTTGCTGTGGAAAAGTATAGAAAACGTTCTAAAAACAAAGTAATACGCTCTTACGATGATTTGCTGAAGTACAGTACGGACGAAGCTGCGAAAAAGTTTAATAAGAGTCCGCTCAAGGTGATTCTTGGCGATATGTTTCTCTTGTTTAGTTCGCTTTGCACGCTCGTTTATCTTTGTTGGCGTGTAACGTGCTCGATTCCGTATGCTTATGGCTGGATAGCTGTGGTGGGGAGTTTTCTCCTGCTCGTTGTAGAGGTTCTCGGCTTTTTTGAATCATTTGTCCATTACGGTGGTTTGCTCAAGTTGCGCGATCATCCGCTCCCGAAAATTGCGGATGAAGAATTCCCGGATGTCGATATTTTCATTTCGACGTACAACGAGCCTGTGGAACTTTTGCGCAAGACGATTATCGGCTGCAAGTACATGGAATATCCGGACAAGTCCAAAGTTCATATTTGCCTGTGTGATGACAACCGTCGCCCAGAAATGCGCGCGCTTGCCGAAGAACTCGGCGTGATTTATTTTGATCGCCCGAATAACGAGGGCGCGAAAGCAGGGAACTTGAATGCAGCTCTTGCTCGGACGCGTTCGCCGTATGTAGTGACGTTCGATGCCGACATGGTTCCGCAGCGTAAGTTCTTGCTCAAGACGATCCCGTACTTTGTCGATGCCGATCGCATCAATGCGAGATTGCCAGAAGAACGCCGCCGTTCGTTAGGTTTTATCCAGACGCCGCAAAGCTTTTATACGCCTGACGTGTTTCAGCACAATCTTTATGCCGAACGCGTTGTGCCAAATGAACAGGATTATTTCTATGATGTGATTGAGGCTGCAAAAACTTCGACGAACAGCGTAATTTACGGCGGCTCGAATACGGTTATATCTCGCAAGGCGCTCGAAGATATTGGTGGATTCTATACAAAGTCTATTACGGAAGACTTTGCGACGGGCATGCTGATTGAATCGGCGGGTTATGTGAGCCTTGGACTTTCTGAACCGCTTGCGTCGGGCGTTGCGCCATCGACGTTCCAGGACCATGTGCAGCAGCGCACCCGCTGGGGGCGCGGCGTGATTGCCACTGCAAAGCAGCTCAAGTTCTTGCGCAACCGCAAATTGGATGTGTCGCAAAAGATGAGCTACTTGAACTCTGTGCTTTACTGGTTCTCGCCACTCAAGAACTTGATTTACCTGATTTCGCCGTTGATGTTTGCTGTGTTCTGCATTCCGATTTTCAAGTGTACGCTTGTGGACCTTGCTCTATTCTGGTTGCCGATGCACATCTTGCAAATTCTGGCGCTCCGTGTCACGAGCCAAGGCAAAATTTCGGCGCAGTGGAGCGGTATTTACGAGACTTCTGTGATGCCGTTCCTTTTGATGCCTGTCGTGAAGGAGGTGTTTGGCATAACGCTTTCCAAGTTTAAGGTGACGAAAAAAGAAAAGGCAAGTTTCCGTAGAGTTGTTGACAAGCGAAGCCTTGTGCCGTTTGTTGTTCTTTTGGTGCTTACGTTTGCGGGAATTGTTCGCATGACTTACATGATGGTGGCGTTTAAATACATCGGAATTTTGGCGGTGCTGTTCTGGCTTGTGCGCAATTCGTATTACCTCACGATGTGTTTGTTCCTTGGCTTTGGCCGCGATTCCGATGGTGAAAATGTGAAGGTTTTTGCCGCCGAACTTGTTACGCTTCACAAATGCAATGGGATGGATGTTGATGGCGTGACAACCAGGCTTACTGAGCATTCGGTGGATGTCTTTACCGATGAAGTGGACGTGCTTTATTTAGGCGAGCAAGTGGAACTTGGAATTTCTACGAATGGCTATGACTTGAATGTCAAGGGGACTGTTGTTTCAATTCGTCATTCGTGTAACCCGGATGTGCCGAGCGTCTATACCGTTGAAATCCTCGATTTCGCAGGTCAGAAAGACGAGTATGTGCAAATGCTCTATGACCGCACCCCGACTTTGCCGCAACGTTTGCGTTTTGGCGACGAGTACATTCGCAACCTGTGGAAAAATCTGGGACATCGAATCGTCAGAGTTTAAAAGTACCGAAATTATGACCAAAATTGCGTTTTTTGGGGCTTTTGGCCCCCGATGAGGCTGTATATTCTATTTAAAAAGATATATATTAATAAGACCTGCCAAAAAAATCGTGGGGAGTTGAAATATGGATTTTGATGTTCTGTTGTCGCATTATAGGGCGAAAGCCTGCGTCGTTTCCGTCGAATTTTTTCCGGACGGGACGTATGGGAATATTCGCGTAGTCGCGGGCAACAAGGCGCACTGTGACGACATGGCGGCGCTGAACCACCCGTTTGAGCCCGGCAGCCCTTACGAAGCCTGCTTCCCCAAGAACCCGAATTTCGAAGATCATTGCTTCCGTTGCATTCGCGATGGCAAGCCTCTCCATGCTTACGTGGACCTTTACATGATGGGCCTCTGGCTCAACATGTTCCTCCTTCCGTTGGATTCCGACCAGGAAAATGTTGGGTATTGCCTTTATTGTTATGAAGTGGCGCCCAAGGCGGATTCTTCGGCAATGGCGGACCTTTCTGCAGATACCGCTGCCGATGTCCTCAAGGCGTGCATCAAGTTGCGAGGGGCGGAAAATGTTAAACAGGCGTTTCAGGAAGTCATCGAGGATATTGGCACCATTTGTGGATCGGACCATTGCTGTGTCTTGTTGACGGATGACGAAAAAAGGAATTGTGCGGTTTTTGCAGAATACCTCCGCGAAGGATCGGACCTGAAGCTCATGTCTCGCTATGTCCAGAACTTTTATGCGATTTCCCAGACATGGCCGGATACACTTGCAGGTAGTACTTGCCTTATCGTAAAAGATGAACACGACATGGAAAAGCTGCAGGAGCAAAATCCGGTTTGGAAGGCGTCTCTCGACCAGGCAGGTGTGAAGACAGTTGTCTTGTTCCCGCTTCGCCATGGCGGTGAACTGCTCGGTTACATGTGGGCTTTGAATTTCAATGTCGAAAACGTTTTGAAGATTAAGGAAACGCTTGAACTCACAACGTTCTTCCTCGCTTCTGAAATTTCGAACTATCTGCTCTTGGATAAATTAAAAGTCCTTAGCACGATTGATACGCTTACGAGTGTTAGAAACCGTAACGAGATGAACAACCGCGTGGATCGAATTGTTGCTGGAAACGAACCTGTGCCGCAGGGTGTGCTTTTTGCGGACTTGAACGGCTTAAAGCGCGTTAATGACGAACAAGGTCATGCTGCGGGCGATAAGATGTTGTGTGCCGCTGCTTCCATTTTGCAGAGTGTGTTCCAAGATGGTGTGGTGTACCGTGCTGGCGGTGATGAATTCATGATTCTCGTGAACGAGATTAGTGAAGATGAAGTGCAGGACCGTGTGGCCCGTGTGCACTTCTTGTCGGGCAAGACGGAAAATGTCCGCTTCTCGATTGGCGTGTGCTATGGCAAGAAGGATATCCGCAAGGCCATGCGCTTAGCGGATGAACGCATGTATGCCTTCAAGAACGGCTACTACGAAGCTCACCCGGAATTGAAATACCGGTAGAGTGTCTTTTTGTGCAGTAATTTCTATATTTGACGTATGAGATTGCCGCGCGAAACACGTACTTATGTTGCTATCGACTTGAAGTCGTTTTTTGCGTCTGTGGAGTGCGTGCTCCGCGGACTTGATCCGCTCTCGACGAATCTTGTGGTGGCGGATGCGAGCCGTACCGAAAAGACGATTTGCCTTGCAGTGAGCCCAAGCCTCAAAGCTTATGGGATTCCTGGGCGAGCACGTTTGTTTGAAGTTATCCAGAAGGTGCGTGAAGTCAAACGCCGGACGGGCAAGGATGTAGAGTACATTGTGGCTCCTCCACAAATGGCAAAGTACGTAGAATATTCCACCCGCGTTTTTAACGTTTATCTGAAATATGTGAGTGCAGACGATATCCATGTCTATTCCATTGACGAGTGCTTTATTGACTTGACGCATTACCTCTCGATGTACAAGAAGTCGGCGCGGGAACTTGCAAAAGACATGATCCGCGATGTACTTGAAACGACGGGCATCACGGCAACGGCGGGCATCGGGACGAACCTTTACCTTTGCAAAATTGCGATGGACGTGATGGCGAAACACGTGGCTCCTGATGCGGATGGCGTTCGCATTGCTGAACTCGACGAGATGACGTATCGCAAGGAACTTTGGGGCCATCGGCCGATTACGAGTTTTTGGCAATTGGGGCGCGGCATTGCGGAGCGCCTTGCACATTGCTACTTGAATAACGGGCGTGGCATTTTTACGATGGGCGACCTTGCGCGTGCAAGCATCAAGCATCCCGATGCGCTTTACAAGATGTTTGGCGTGAATGCTGAAATTCTGATTGACCATGCGTGGGGCTATGAACCGTGTGGCATTGCCGAAATCAAGCAGTACAAATCCAAGACGCATAGCATCGGCGGTGGGCAAGTTTTAAGTTGTGCATACGACTGTGCCAAGGCGAAAATCGTCATCCGTGAAATGGTCGATACGCTTGCGCTTGATCTTGTGGAAAAAGGCTTGGTCACGAATGGCCTTACGCTTCATGTGGGCTATGACCGCGAAAATGTGGACAAGGGAATTTATCACGGCGAAACGGTTATCGATAATTATGGGCGTGAAATCCCGAAACCTGCGCATGGGACGGCTCCGCTTTTGAATTACACTTCGTCGGCATCGACAATTGCGGAAGCGGTAATGAAACTTGCGGACCGCATCATGAATCCGTCACTTACGGTGAAGCGCTTGAACCTCACGGCGAATAATGTTTTGGAAGCAACGCAAGAGAGTTACGATCTCTTCACGGACGTGAAAAAGATTGAACGCGAGAAGAAGATGATGCAGGCGCAAATCGCCATCAAAAAGCGCTTTGGCAAGAACGCGATTTTCAAGGGAATGGATATGCAAGAGGGCGCGACCACCCGCGAGCGCAACCAGCAAATCGGAGGACACAAAGCATGATTGACGATTATAAGGATATAATTGATTTGCCGTATCCGCGGAATGACTGGAATTTCTTGATGAAGCACCCGAGAATGTCTGTGGCGAATCGTGCAAAGATTTTCAGCCCGTTTGCAGCACTTCGCGGCCACAATGAAAAAATTGCTGAGACTGCGGAACAACATCTGGATGCTACCCGCGATGAAAACATGTGGGAAGATGTAGATGGTGTTCTTTCGTCATCCTGAACGAAGTGAAGGATCCAGTCATAGATATTACTGGATTGACGCTTTGCGTCCGAGGCTTCGGCTCAGAAAACATCGAAAAACGAATGAAGCAGTCAAATTTATTTGACTATTTCTGAGTTCAAGATGTGACGCAAAGCGTCAAATAGGTTTGCAAGCAACCTGCTTCATTCGCCTTGCTCTCGTATCTTCGGGGCAGGCCCCTCAGAATGACGTGAAAAGACAAATGCAATTGATTGTGAATCGTTTGTAAAAACAGAAAGTCTCCGGTCGGGTGACCGGAGGCTTGTTTATTAAGGAATCATGAAAATTAAATTCTAGGGATGGTTGCGGTGATCCTTATGGAAGCTCTTGAATTTTTCGAGCTGTTCCTTGGTGAGGATCTTGTTGAAATTCCTTACGCCGTTGATTCTGTGGTCGAGCAATGCTTCCTGAGCCTTGATGATGCCTGCCTTGGCTGCGATGATTTGCTTTTCGTCATTGCTGTCGAGCGCTTCGTGCAAAGCCTTTTCGGCGTCCATCTTTTGCTTGCGGAGGGCTTTGAATGTGGAATCCATTACAATGCGCTGTTTGTCAAGTGCAGCTCTTTGTTCGTGCGTGACTTGGAGAATGGAATCCATGAATTCCGGGCCCGGGCCTTTCTTGAAGTCGAACTTCTTGTCGAAATGTTTGCCTTCCTTGAAGTGTTCGCGCGGACCTTCAGGGCGGCCATCGCGGAAGTCCTTGCCATGGAAGCGTTCGCCATGGAATTCGCCGTGGTGCTTGCCATGATGCATGCCGCCGCGCTTGCAGCAGTTGCAAGAACAGTCGTTCTTGGCACAGTCATGATTTTCGCAACCGCAGGCGCATTGATTATGCGAGGGCGTGCATGTGGACTGCTTGGAGCAGCAAGATGCGCCGAAGCCGCGGTCTGCAAAGCAGAAGGCGCCAATGGCAAATCCGAGAGAGCAAGCAAGGATGATGATGCTTGCGAAGAATGTCTTGGTGGAAGCGTTCATTATTTAGTCTCCTGTAATAAATAGCTGATGGAGTTGTAGGTATCCAAATTTTCGAGCTCGTCATCGCTCTTTTCGCCGAGATTCCCGTACCAAGAAACGAGTTCGTCAGAGGCGACGTTCTTGATGAGGACATCTTCAGAATCCATGGAGTTAATCGTAAATGTCATGAATGTCGTGAAAAATGCAATGATGGTAAAACTTGCGGCAAGCACGTACTTGGTGCGTGTCTGGATGAAGTTCAAAATCTTTCTTTTTTCAGAAGAATCGAGTCTAGCGCAGACGGTTTCCCAGGAGCCTTTCCTGGGTTCGATTCTTTCGAGTCTTGAAAAATCGATTTTATCATGCATAGTTCAGGTTCTCCTGTAAAAAGTTCTTGACGACTGTTCTTGCTCGGCTAAGCCTTGCCTTGATGGTGCCTTCGGGCATGTTGTAGATCTCGGATAAGTCCTTGATGCCAAGATCTTCGGCGTCCTTGAGCCAGAGCATGCTTCGCGTTTCGGCGGAGAGCTTTGACAGTCCAATTTCCAAGAGTTCCGGGTCGTAATCCTTTTGTTCCTCGTGCTTGCTCCCGAGAGCGGAATTCGTCACGATCTCGATATGTTCTTCTTCGAGTTCGGCGTGGCGCTTCTTGGACCTGAGCCTCATCAAACACTCGTTGACGGTGAGGCGGTATAGCCAGGTGTTAAGAGCGCTATCGCCGCGAAACTTTTGGATTTTCCCTGGAACTGAGACGAAAATGTCCATTAAGACGTCTTCAGCCTCGTCGCGATTCTTGAGCATTCTGAACGCGAGGTTCAGAACGTTCGTGCTATGGGACTTCCACAGCACGCCAAGGGCTTCACGACTTCCTTGTTGAATCTTCTTTATGATGACTTTTTCGTCCATTTCGTTAATTTTGATGCGTGGGGTTTACGGGCGGTTGCATGGATGCTGAAATTTTTTTTAAAAGGAGGTGCCCGCTCGGAGGCGGGCATGACAAGAAGAGTAAGAAATAAAATATATTTTATAGCGATGCAAAAAATTCTTTTTGAAAAATTGAAAGAGGCTTTTGCCTCTGTTTTGCCCATTACGCTTATTGTGCTGGTGGTGTCGCATACCCCGCTTGTGACTTTTTCGCTGAAAGAGCAGATTGTTTTTACGGTTAGCGCCATTTTTTTGATTATCGGTATTGGACTTTTTAACCTGGGGGCAGACCTTGCGATGACGCCGATGGGAGCGTATGTGGGGGCGGGCCTTACCAAGTCGCGGCGGCTCCTGTTGCTCGTTTCGGTTTGCTTTGTGATGGGCGTGCTCATTACGGTTGCAGAACCTGACTTGTCCGTGCTTGCGGAACAGGTGAAAAATGCCGTGCGGCCGATTCTTTTGATTTCGACGATTGGCGTGGGGGTTGGGATTTTTTTGCTCCTTGCGATTCTGAAGATCGTATTCAAGAAAGACCTTTCGCTGATTATCATTTTCTTTTACATGGTGCTCTTTATGCTCGGGATGCTTATGGTGTCTGTCGGGCGGAACGCATTTGTGCCGCTTGCGTTTGACTCGGGCGGCGTGACGACGGGGCCGATTACGGTGCCGTTTATCATGGCGCTTGGCGTTGGCGTTGCGGGTGCGATTGGCGGTAAGAATGCTTCGGAAAATAGCTTTGGCCTGATTGCGCTTTGCTCAGTCGGCCCGATTTTGGCGCTGATGGGCTTGGTCGTATTTTCGAAGGGCGACTTGACGTATGAGCTTTCGACGGCGGCATACTCGGTGGATGCGAGCCTTGGCGACAACTTTTTGCCTGCGGTGATGGTGATTGCCCGTGAAGTGCTTGTGGCGCTTGGGCTGATTGTCGTGTTTTTCGGGGCGCTGCAATGGACTGTGCTCAAGCTCCCGATGGTGAAGCTTGTGCAAGTGGGAGTCGGGATTCTTTACACGTTTTTCGGGCTTGTGATTTTCTTGACGGCGGTGACGGTCGGGTTCTTGCCAATCGGTTTTGAAATCGGGTGTGAACTTGCAAAACGCCCGCATGCGCTTGTGGCGGCTGGGTTTATCATCGGCATGGTCGTGGTGCTTGCAGAACCGGCGGTGCACGTGCTCAATAAGCAGGTCGAAGAAGTGACGGGTGGCCTTGTGACTAAGCGCTCGATGCTGATTGCACTCTCGGTGGGCGTGGGTATTTCGATTGGTCTTTCGATGCTTCGCATTATTATCGGGTTCCCGATTATTTATTACTTGTTGCCTGGCTACTTCATTTCTCTGGGCCTTTCGTTCTTTGTGCCGAAACTTTATACGGCGATTGCGTTTGACTCCGGTGGCGTGGCGAGTGGTCCGTTGACTTCGAGCTTTATTCTGCCGTTGGCAATTGGCGCCTGCTCCGTGATTCACGACGGCGGCGATTCGATTTTGAATTATGCTTTTGGCATTGTGGCGATGGTCGCAATGACTCCGCTCATTACGATCCAGGTGCTTGGTTTCAAGGCAATTGTGGCAAGGCTTTGGCGCAACAGGATTATGATGCGTCGCTTGCAGGATGCCGATGACGAACAGATTATTGACTTTGTGTAGAGGCTACGATGGTTGAAACAGTAAAGAATGTTTTGAAACGGGCGATGCCTCAAAAGGTTCATTCCAAAGTCTCGATGAATCGCCTTAAGATTCTCGTGACGACGGTGAACCGTTCAAAGGCGGACTTCTACATGGATTACATCCAGTCGTTTGGTGCGAATATGCAGTTCGTGTTTTACGGCCACGGAACGGCTCCGCGCGAAATCATGGCGGCACTTGGGCTTGCGGACTCTGAACGTGCGGTGATTATCAGCATCATTGGTGAAGACCATGTGCCTGCAGTCTTGGAATGCCTGGAAGAAAAATTCAGGACGATTGTGAACGGCAAGGGCATTGCTTACACGATTCCGATGTCAAGCGTTATTGGCAAGTCGGTATTTAACTTTTTGAGCGACAACCGATCTCAGGTAGGGAGAGGGTAATTATGAAACCGAATACACATGAATTGATTATCTGCATTGTGAATAACGGATTCTCCGATACTGTGATGGAAGCCGCTAAAGAGGCGGGTGCCCGTGGAGGCACGGTCTTGAATGCCCGTGGTACGGCAAATAAAGAAGCCGAAGCGTTTTTCCATATCGCGATTCAGCCCGAAAAGGAAGTCGTGATGATTCTTGTGCCGCTGAACGTGAAGGATGCTGTGCTCCATTCGCTTTACGAAAAAGCGGGCCTTAATACGATGGGGCAGGGGATTGCATTTGCGCTCCCGGTCGATAATGTCGTTGGGCTTACGCCGTGGAAGGCGGAGCACAAAGCACCAGAAGAGAAAAAGTAGAGAGTACAGCCACTGGATCCTTCAAGGCTACGCCTTTCAGGATGACGTTTTGCGTTACACCTTTACCTGGAAGTAATCGATTTCGGGGTGGCTGATGTAGAGGCCGCTCACGGAGGCTTGCGGGTACATGGCGCCGTTTTCGGTGAGGCTGATGCCAACGCTATTGAAATCGATGAGTTTTGCGACGTTGAAGATTTCCTTGATGTTCGGGAGCACGGGGTAGCCGACGGCCGGGCGGATGCCCTTCCAGCCGCTTGTGCGGTCGAGTTCTTGGCTCAAGTATTCAGCGCCTGCTTCGGCGAGGCGGTCGGCGACAGTCTGCATGAGGAGAACGTCGTAATCGCTGCCGCCCTGTTCTGCTTTGAGCTTTTCCAAGCGCTTGACGAACGTGTCACTCATGGTCACTGCGAATGCACCGACGATGTCGCGGAAAACGTCCTTGCCTGCGGGGGAGGCGAAAACGCTTGCGGTATTGGCGTTTGCCGGAGCGACGTAGTCGCAGAGCGCAAGGCAAGTGCCTTCGGGATTCTGCTGGCGTGCGGTCGAGACTTCAACGAAGTCTTCGTCCGTGCCTGTGCGGCCCGTGTTAAAGATAACGGACTTTTCAGTACCGGCAGCAGGGTAGAATGCTTGAACGGCGCGGAGGGCGTATTCGGGCTTTGTGAGTGACTTGATGAGCGCTTCAGCATCGGCCTTGAGCTTCTTGGCTTCTTCTTCGTCCGGCTTGATTTTCCAAGTGAAGAAGAAGTATTCCCAGCTGATGAGCGGGATAATCTTTTCGATAGGAATCGGCGGGAGCTTGCTTTCGCCCATGAACGGCGGCTGTACCGGCTGGTATTTGCTCCAGTCGTACTGGAAACGGCGTTCTTCCGGCGTGGAGGCTGCTGCGGCCATGGCGTTTGCGGCTTCGGTCTTGATGCCGTTTTGCTTGTCGCGGATGCGCTGCTGCTCTTCGCGGTTTTCTTGAATCGTTTGTTCGCGAGTGGCGGGGTCGAGCAATTTCTGGGCGAGGCCCGGATTGCTTGCGGCGTCGCGCACGTGGAAAACGGGACCATCATAGCACGGGGCGATTTTCACGGCGGTATGCGTGGGCGAGGTGGTGGCGCCACCGACGATGATCGGGATGCGTTGACCGGCGGCCTGCATGGCCTTTGCGACCGTACACATTTCTTCGAGCGACGGCGTAATGAGGCCGGAAAGACTCAAAATATCTGCTTTGTTTTCAATTGCGGCCTTGACGATGACATCTTCAGGAACCATCACGCCGAGGTCCACCATGTCATAGCCGTTACAAGCCATAATCACGGAGACGATGTTCTTGCCGATATCGTGCACGTCGCCCTTGACGGTCGCGATGACGATTTTACCGCGGCTCGATGCGTTTGCATCTTTGCCCGCTTCGATGTAAGGCTGCAAAATTTCCACAGCTTTTTTCATGGTACGTGCGGTCTTCACGACTTGCGGGAGGAACATCTTGCCTTCGCCGAAACGGCGGCCGACTTCGTTCATGCCATCCATCAGCGGGCCAGAAATAATGCCAACCGGGCTATCACCGCGGTTGATGAGTTCCATCAAATCTGGCTGGAGTGTTGTGGATGTTCCCTTGAGGAGTGCTTCTTGCAAACGTTCTTCGGGTGTGGTGGGCTTGGCGTCAGCGGCGGCATTGCCTTCGTCAGAAGATGTGCTTGCGCCTGTGCTTACGGCAAAAATCGCCTTCGGGTCGTACTTGGCGCCAGTTTCCTTTGCCTTGGCTTGGGCGGCCGTCATGCGGCTTGCAATTTCGATGAGTTCTTCGCTTGCTTCCGGTTCCGTGTTGAAGATGACTTCGGTAATCGCCATGCGGAGTTCAAGCGGAATTGTCTTGTACTTGATAATCGCGCTCGGGTTCATAATCGCCATGCCCATGCCGTTCGGGATAGCGTAATGCAAGAACGTGGTGTGCATTGCTTCGCGCAAGTAGTTGTTGCCGCGGAATGCAAACGAAAGGTTCGAAAGACCACCCGAGATGCGGACGCCAGGGAGGTTGTCCATAATCCAGCGGACAGCACGGATAAAGTCAATGGCGTAGGCGTTGTGTTCCGCCATGCCGGTAGCGACCGTCAAAACGTTCGGGTCGTAAATGATATCGGACGGGTCGAAGTGCAGTTGCTTTACCATGATATCGTAAGCGCGGGACGCAATTTGTACACGACGCTCGTAGTTTGTTGCCTGACCTTCTTCGTCGAAAAGCATCACAATCACGGCAGCACCGAGGCGCTTCACGGTGAGTGCGTGTTCGATAAACGCCTTTTCGCCCATCTTGAGGGAAATCGAGTTCACGATGCTCTTGCCCTGGATGCACTTGAGGCCTTCTTCGATGACTTCGAAACGGGAGCTGTCAACCATGATAGGCACGCGGCTCACGGCAGGGTCAGATGCAATCAAGTTCAAGAATGTGCGCATTTCGGCGGTGGCGTCAAGGAGGCCATCGTCCATGTTGACGTCAATGACGTCCGCGCCGTCGTCGACCTGCTTGCGGGCGATGTCGAGCGCTTCTTCGTAATTCTTCTCGTTGATGAGACGCAGGAACTTCTTGGAGCCCGCGACGTTGCAACGTTCGCCGACCTTCACGAAATCATCGGCATTGCAGCTGTCGGCGCCGTTGCTCGGGCGAACCTGTTCTCTGAACAACGGTTCGAGCCCCGCAAGGCGGAGGCGTGGGCTAGTGACATATTTGGGTGCGGGTTCACGGCGCTTGTAGTCGGCCGGGAGCGCATCAAGCATCTGGCGCATCGCGGCGATATGTTCCGGAGTTGTGCCACAGCAACCGCCAATCATGTTTACGAGCTTGTCGTCCAGATAAACTCGCATCAGGCGCACCATATCTTCGGGCGTGTCGTCATAACCGCCGAACTGGTTCGGAAGACCTGCGTTCGGGTGGCAGCTGAGGTAGCACGGAGCGATAGCGCCCATGCGGCGGAGGTACGGCACCATGCCGTCTGCACCGAGACCGCAGTTTAAGCCGATGGAAAGCGGGTGCATGTGCATCACGCTCACGGCGAAAGCTTCGACCGTCTGGCCCGAAAGTGTACGGCCGGAGGCATCGCTCACGGTCATCGAGAGCATGACTTCGATTGGCTTGATTTCAGCTTCGGGAGTGCCTGCAGCTTTTGCGGCTTCAATGCGCGCATCGTTTGCCTTGCTGTAAGCGCTGAGGGCGGCCTTCGCATTCAGCGTATCAAAAATCGTTTCAATGAGGATGGCGTCAACGCCTTCTTCCATGAGCACGGAAATTTGTTCCAAGTACGCATCTTCGAGTTCATCAAATGTGATGGCGCGGCTAGCCGGGTCGTTCACGTCTTCGCTCATGGAAAGCATCTTGCTTGTGGGGCCGACGTCGCCCAGAATATAGACCTTGCGGCCGTACTTCTTGAAGCCTTCTTCGGCGGCCTGCTTCGCGATTTTCACGGAAGCGCGGTTCATCTCGGCGATGCGATGTTCCTGGTGGTATTCGTGTTGGCTCACGCGCTGGCTCGAGAACGTGTTCGTGGTGAGGCAATCCACGCCTGCATCCACGTAACGACGCTGGATGTCGAGAATTATCTCGGGCTTTTCGATGGAGAGCATGTCGTTGTTGGCGCCCTTGATCCCGTAAGTCTGGATAACGGAGCCCATGCCGCCATCGAGCAGCATCATCTTTGATTCAAACGCTTCGCGAAGAGTCATTTTGATTTCCGTGTTTAAAATTCGAATTTATGCGTATATTTACTTTTATGCATAAAAATAGAAAATGCTCGGCGTGCTGTCACGAGCCATGAACCCATAATACCCTAAATTACATATTCCTAGTGAAATGGCAGGAATAATTGGGGCTAGTGTGGATTCCATAGAGAACAAACCCTTCCTTTTTTAGTTTTTTCATGCTGTTCAATAAACAGCTCCTTTTGCATTTCAATTTCGCGAGCTAGAATTTCCTTAGATGGAATGTAAGTCAAGTATTTTGCCGCATACATACGTTTGTTTGTCGCAAGAGTTGAAAAACGAGCAACATCGGCGTTAGTGTCGGAGCAGAGAATTATGCCAATTGTCGGGGTGTCTCCTTCGGTCTTTTTGTAGGTGTCGTAGAGCTTGAGATACATGTCCATTTGCCCTACATCTTCGTACGATATTTTTCTTGTTTTCAAGTCTATCAAGACAAAACATTTCAGCATATAATTATAAAACACCAAGTCGATATAATAGTCATCATCTTCTGTATGGATATGTTGCTGACGACCGACAAAAGCATAGCCTTTCCCCATTTCCATCAGGAATTTTTGTAAGTGATTCAAAATTGCATTTTCCAATGTCGACTCAGTCACCGCGGCTTCCTGATTTACTCCAAGAAACTCTGCAATCAAAGGATTTTTGATAAATTCTGAACGTTCCTTTTGATAATCGGCAGTCAGCTTTTTCATTTCCTTGAGAACGGTAGCCTTTTTGGCCTTGGGCGTCTGCATTAACCGATAGTAATATTGAGATGCAATATTCCGCTTTAAGGTGCGATAATCCCATTGTTGCGAAGAGGCTTCTTGCATATACCACGTTCGAGCTTCGAGGTCGGCAACGCGCATAAGGCATTCGTAATGACTCCATGATAATTGAGGTAACAACGGTTGTTCTACTTGTTGTTGAATAAGCGCATCAGACTGTCGCTTTGGCGATTGTATTGATTTAGCAGACAATGTCTGCTGAATCTTGAGAATCTCATTTTTGAATTCAGCAGGCAATGCCTGCTGAATTTGCAGAAAACCGAACATTTGATAAAATTTTCTGAAATTTCTAAGTTGAGTCTCGGAAAAACCGTTACCGAAATTTTCGGTCAAAACTTTGGAAGCCTCCTCAATGATACGCTTCCCATAATCAGCTCTCGCCTTTCCCTGCTGTTCCTGTTCTACAATTCGCCAGCCTAGCAACCAATTACAGGCAACCTGCATCAGATTTGCTGCGCGAAAGCTCATGTTCCGTGCCGTAGAAACGATGTTTTTCAAATCCGTTATGAAGTCGGCGTTTAGGTTCGTATTACTCTTTGACGGAACGGGTTTCTTTTTAGACATAGAGACTCCTTTGAAAAAAAGAAAAACATTTGATAATCATCAAATGCCTTTCGGAGCCTACACTATTAGGAACCGCAGCAGAAATGTAGCATATGTGCCAAAGTTGGCAAGGGGCCTAAGGAAATTTTACATCTCCAAAAAATTACAGGGAAATGAGGTGCAAGCGAAGTTATAACTACTTAATTAGTATAGATTTGCTCCATGAATATTGTAATTTACGCCCTATTTGCTCTTTCTGGTTTTGCGGGACTCATTTATGAAGGTTCGTGGGCCAGGTACCTTAAACTTTTCCTCGGACATTCGAGCTATGGTCAGGTGCTCACGCTCTGCATTTATATGGGCGGGCTTGCGATTGGCAGTTTTGTTGCGGGCAAGCTTGTGGAGCGCGTGAAGCGACCGCTGCTCGGGTATGCGGCGGTGGAGCTTGCGATTGGCATTGGCGGCATCATTTACCACCCGATGTACATTTGGATTACGGATTATTTTTACGATTCGAATTTTGTGGCGGGGTTGAGTTCGCGTGGTGCTGAAATTCTGAAGGTCGTTTTGGCGACGGGCTCGACGCTCCCGATTGCAATTGCGGTGGGCATGACGTTCCCGTTCATTGCGGCGGGTCTTATGCGCAAGAGCGGTGCCGAAGTCTCGCTCCCGATGCTTTACTTTACGAATAGCCTCGGCAGTGCCATTGGTATTTTGTTCACAAGCTACATCTTGATTCCGGAACTCGGAAACCACATCACGCTTTGCGTCGCGGCTTCAATCAACTTCTTGCTTGCTGCGGTGTTCTGCTTTATCGGCTATACGACGCCTTCGACGTACGAGGAAGAACTTGAAGAAGAAGGGGCTGGTGCGCTGGCGACTGCTGACGGGGATGCGGCGAGTGTTTGCGAAATGCGCGCGGAACCGCTCAACGAAGATTATGTGGCGGAACATAAGCTCGCCATGCCGCCGAAGAACATGTGGTTCTGGATTGCTGGGATTACGGGACTTACTTCGTTTGTCTATGAAATCGTCTGGATTCGTTTGCTTTCGCTGTTGATGGGCTCTTCGAGCCACAGCTTTGACCAGATGCTTTCGGCGTTTATCTTGGGCCTTGCCATTGGCAGTGCCGTGAGCGGAAAGCTGTTGAAGAAGGACTCTCTCGTGGTGCTTTCGCTGGCGCAAATTTTCATGGGATTCTTTGCACTTTGTACGCTATATTTCTACAAGCCTTTCTGGGAAGGCATGAATGTGGCGAACCAGATTTTCAATACGACGAACGACGGTTACGTTTGCTGGAGCATTTTCAAGTACGTGCTTTCGATTTTGTGGATGGTGCCGACGAGCTTCTTTGCGGGTATGACACTCCCGCTCATTACGTTGATTCTCACGCGTGCGTTCAAGAGTGAAGCCCCGATTGGCAAGGTTTACGGCTGGAATACGGTGGGCTCGATTCTCGGTTCGGCAGGCGGAGGACTTTTGCTGTTGCCGCTTTTGCAGCTCAAGGGTTCGCTAGTGCTTGCGGCTGTGCTCGACTTTATGATTGGCTTTATCTTGCTCGTCATTTATCGCAAAAAGTTCCGCTATAGCGTGCTCTTTTACGTGATGACGGCGGTGATGATTTTGCCTTCGTTCTTTGTGAATTTCGACCCGCACATGATTACGTCGGGCGCATTCCGCGCTTACAAGAATTTGCATCCGGACGAAAAGATTGTGGTGCGTGATGGCAAGACGGCGACGATCAGCTTCCATGAATCCGACGTGCATTATTACGTGAAGACGAACGGCAAGGCTGATGCGAGCATGAGCAAGAATCGTGAACGCCCGATTGAAGGCGATGAACTCACGCAGGCGGCGACTGCATTTATGCCGATGGCGATGAAGGACAAACCTTACGATGCGGCGATGGTCGGGTTTGGCAGTGGCATGGGTGCGCATTACTTGCTCTCGGACCCGCTAGTGCGCGATTTTGACTGCGTGGAAATCGAAGAAGAAATGATGAACCTCGCTCGCGGATTTTATCCGTGGAACGCTCGCGGCTACGATGATCCGCGCATCCACATTTTCATTGATGATGCGCAGACGTTCTTCCTCACGAACCGTCGCAAGTATGACTTGATGATCAGCGTGCCGAGTAACCCGTGGGTGAGCGGTGTGGCAAGCTTGTTCAGCCATGAATTTTATACGAAAATGCGCCGTTACATGAAACCGGGCGGACTTTGGGTGCAGTGGATTCAAACGTATGAATTCAATGACTTGCTGTTCCTCAACATCTTGAAGGCACTTGATGTGGCGTTCCCGTACGTGAGTTTGTACAAGGCTCCCGAGGAGCCGGACATCATCATAGTCGCTAGTGACGAACCGGTGATGCAGCGTGCAATTGGACGCTTCAGCACGGATTCAACGCTCGTAAAGGAATTCAAGCGCATCCACCGCGAACCGGATTTCTTTGGCGAACAGAATTTCCTCTTTACGTCGAAGATGATTACATCGCTCCTGGATGGTGTGGAACCGAACAGCACGTTTATCCCGATTGTCGACAACAAGGCTGAAGAAGCTCGCTTCGTGCATTCGAACGCGCGCATTGTGCAGGTGTTCGACAGCTGCGAAATTTGCTGGCCGGAATATTTGGACTCGGCAGATTATGCGTTGCGCCGCCCGATAAAGGTGCAATCCATGCTCAAGGCGGGTACGGACAAGTACCGCGAACGTGCGCTATTGGCATATATCAAGGAAGTGAAAAAGCGCAAGAAAGTTTTCGATGGTATTTCGGCAATGCTCGAATCCAATGCGGATGATTCTGAAAAGGGCTCGGATTCCGCGGCTGTTTCTTCTGCAAAAGTTGCGGCAGTTTCGGAAAATTCTGTCGATTCAGTGACGGCAGTGGATAGCCTTGTGCGCCCGAAATTCAAGGTGGACGAAACCTCCCTGGATTGGAAAAAGTTCCGCGAGGAATATGTGGAATGGATGCGTGGCATCCCGATGGAAGCTCGCGATACGAACAAGGTTTACATTAAGGTTCGCAATCTCGTGAATGCAAACGTGCTTCCTGAATCGTTTGTCGATGAATTCAACATCATGGAAGCTGCCCGTGCCAAGGATTACAGGCTCGCTGCGGAATATGTTGCGAATTTCTACGAGAAGTACGAAGTCGCTGCGATGGATGAATTCTTCTTGCGCAACGCGATTCTGATTGCTTTCCTCGCGCACAACCCGACGCTTGCCGACGTGCTCTACAAGGAAGCCATCAAGCCGCACGAAGAATTTGCCCCGATCGAGAAACTCCTCATCCAGAAGGAAATCCCGAGAATCCGCAGAAGGTAATCGGCTTATCGCAAAAATAGATTTGAAGTCCTCGTGTTGAGGACTTTTTCCATTATTTGTGCTACAAAAAATGACTTTTAGGCGGTTTTGTAGCATACCTGATGGTGAAAATTCCTTGATTGCTGAAAATATTACGTACAACGTTGAAAAATTACGTGAATAACTACGAAGAAAAATAGGTTTTCACGTAAAATCAGGGCTTTTTCAAAAATTTCATTTTTCAAAACAAAAATCGCGGCAGTTCATGCCGCGATTTTTGTTACTTTCCCGTTGCGAAATTTCACTGGATGTTTCGCCCAGTGGGCTCAACATGACGGTCTCTAGAACAGGAACGATACGCCGACGTTGGTGTAGAAGGTGAGTAGCGTGGAGTTCGTGAAAGACGGTTCCACAGTCAAGCCCTGGTTCAAAAGGTTTGTGAAGCATTGGACAACGCGAAGATTCAGGTGAATGTTGCGTGTCAGCATGTAACCGCCTTCGATGGCCATACCAACTTCCATGTTCGTTGAAACGAATGTGTTGGTGCTCTTGTCGGCGTTTCCGGTCACTACGCCGCCGTTGGCTTCGGAACTGAATTCGGTATCGCCCATCAGCTTAAGCCCGAGGTGCAAACCTGCTGCGGCAAAAAAGTCGTATTGTTCGAACGTGTAACGGAACATGATTGGAAGTTCAAACAACATAATGTTGAGCTTGGCCTTGTTCGTGTAAACGTCCATGTCTTTTTCGTAATTGTATTGGCGGTAGTTGAACGTGAGTTCCGGGACAAGGCTAAAGTTCTTGGTGAACATCGAAATCTTGATGATAAGGCCTGCGCCTACGTTCCAGCCTGCGCCCCATCCGTCGGAATTTGAACCGAGGAACGTGTTGAAACCGCCCTGGACACGTGCGCCAAGGAACACGGACTGTGAGAACCCTTCACTACGCTGCTTGCTAATTTCGGAACGCGATGTAGTCTGCGTCTTGTATCTAGCGTATGCGCTTGCGTATTCTTCGTCATTTGCAAATTCGCTGTCGTTTGTTCCGTCGTAAGAGCTGGAGTTATTTTCGCTGGTTGCGGGTCTGGGTGAATCGACAGAAACCCATTCATCATCATCGGAACTTTGAGCGAATGCACTTGTGGAAAGTGCTAAAACCATGGACGCGAGAATGCAAGAATTTTTTAAAAGCATGGCGAAATAATAACAAATCGTGGAGGTTCAACGACTTAAAAATATTTTAATAAGGGTTAAATAAATAGAAAAAGAAAGTTTACAGAAAGGGCGCGTGCGCCTCTTGCTCGGCATGGCTAATGAAAACGGGATGAATAGTCTCTATTCTAATTTAAACTAGGGTTTTTGTGGTCTGTGTAAACTTTACTTTGTAATTTGAAAAGTGGGTGGATGTCCCACCCTAATAAATAAGGAGGTCAATCATGAAAACCGCAAAGTTGATGATGTTCCTTGCTTTGTCTGTTCTGGTCTCGTCTTCTTTTGCGGCGAGGCAAGTAAAGTCTAAGCTGGGTGATATCAATGTTACTTCAGAAAAAGGTGGTGGCAAGGTCGTGTGCACGGCAGGCTTTAACGATGCTCTTACGATTGTCAGGGACACTGACACGGAAGTTCTCGTAAAAGGAAGCTGCGGACAGGGCTGGGTCGAAAAGTCCAAGATTGAATATATAGCCAGTGCTCCGGGCAATAAGTCCATGACGTTTAACGCTGTCAATGTGCTTGGCTGGACGGACAATCGAGAACTTATTGATGTTTTCGGCGGTTATGTTAACGAAGCCCCTGAAGTGGAAATCGAACGTGACTTTAGAGAATATCTGACCTACACCATGGACCGTGAGCAGGTTGAAATGCGAAACGGTGAAAACTAACAGCGTAGACTTCTAATTTTAGCTCTGGATGGGTGGCCGCCTTCCAGGGCTTCTTTGTTTTATAAAAACTTATTTTTGTTTTAAAATTTTAAAATTTTTTAGATTGAATTTTGAAATTGTCGAAATTTGCTTAAAAACGCCATTTTTGTTTTTAAAGTGCTATTGTGTTGTTCGGTACAAATTTTTATTTTTACTATCATGAAGCCTATTACCGAATACAAAGATTATCGCGAATATTTGTTGGATTATTACCACGAACGGAAGCGCTGTTCTGCGTTTACGTGGCGTGAATTTGCGAAATTGGCGGGGTTTGCTTCTGGTTCGCACTTGAAGCTCGTTTGCGATGGCAAGACAAGGCTTCGCGAAGAAGGGGCAAAAAGAACCGCTCAAGCAATGAACTTGTCCGATTTTGAACGTGATTATTTTGTCTTGATGGTGCGCTATGAACGGGCAAAAACGGATCTTGAAAAGAAAAAATGCTTTGAAGAAATGCAAGCGCTCTGTGAAGCTAGCCGTGTGAAAATTCTTGGAAGTGAGCTTTACACCTTCTATGAAACGTGGAAACATTCTGTTGTCCGTGAACTTGCTGTAGCGATGCCGGGGGCGAAACCGAACGAGATTGCCAAAATGTGCAAGCCTCCGATTTCTGCAGCGGATGTCAGTGAAAGTTTAAGTTTTTTGGTGAAGTCTGGACTTTTGACGCGTGATGTCAAGGGACATTACCACCAGGCGAATCAATCGCTCTCGACGGGGCGCTTGAACGTCGTTGCTGTGGCCGTTCATTCGTTGTTGCGCCAGATGGGTGAATTTGCTTTGGAGGCTTTGGACAAATTGCCTATTTCGGAACGAAACTTTAGCGGTATTACAATGGGCGTGACGGCAGAAAGCTATGCAAAAGTTGTTGAAGAGCTTGTCCAGTGCCGTAAACGCATTGTGTCGATTGTCTCTGAAGATAAGAATGTGGAAAAAGTTTGCCGTTTGAACATGCAACTTTTCCCGCTGACGGAAAATATTTGCAAAAGTGCTTCTATAAGAGAAGCTCAAAAATAAATTGAATTTAAACGAGTGAGAGTGAGTATGAAGTATTTGTATTTATTTGCGTTTGCAGCTTTGTTTTGGGCATGTTCCGAAAGCAATATGGCGGGCGGCACGAGCGAAGAAGCCGAAGGCATTGTCGCGATTAAGGATCGTGAAGTTGCTGGTGTTACGCAGAAGGGTCCTTTCTTGGTGGGGTCCTCGGTGACGATTCAGGAACTCGATGGAAAAACTTTAATTCAAACGGGTAGAAGCTTCAAGACTAGCGTAAAAACTAATTTGGGAGATTTTGCTGTCAAGAATGTGAATCTAGCTTCGCAGTATGCTTTGCTTGAAGTAAATGGCTATTTTCGTAATGAAGTTACCGGAAAAAATTCTGAAGGCATGATTTCTTTAAATGCCCTTACGGATTTGACGAACCGTAACAATGTAAATGTGAATGTTCTTACGCATCTAGAGACGGATCGTGTTCTTAATCTTGTTCAGAAACAGGGCTTGTCTTTTGCAGATGCTAAAAAACAAGCTGAGTCAGAAATTTTTTCGTCGTTCGGTTTTACAAAAGATTGGCAATCTCCGGAAGATATGAATGTTTTTTCTGGAGGAGATGATGGTTCTGAAGCTTTGTTTGCTTTAAGCGTGCTGATGCTGGGGAATGGTTCTGTTGCGGACTTTTCTGAACGCCTCGCGTTGGCAGCACGTTCTTTTGCTGAAAGTGGTGAATGGCGAGGCCCAGAAAAGGGCGAAGTGGTTGATTGGGCTTATCAGCTTGAAAGTGAAGAACATATAAAAAATATAGAGGAAACAATATTGTCAAAAATTGAAGACAATGTGGAATCGTGGAATATACCTTATGAACCGTCATACTTCCATGCTCCTTATATAGATAGTCTCCTATATGTATTTTGGATAAATGAATATGGTCTTGGACCGTGTGATAAAAATCATTCTGGAAATATGAAAAAAGTTGCTAACCCACATAGTAAATACTTTAATCAAGATTTTGTATGTTACTACGATGATGATTATTGTATAGGAAATGGTTATGGATGTCGATGGTATCTTGCGGAGGATCCGGTTAAATATGTGGAAGAAAATCGCGAAAATCTTCAATATAAGGAAATAGGGGATGTTTTTTGGGCGACCGAAAATCTAAAATACGATTTTCATGATACCGGTAATGCTAAAAACGCATGCTATCGCGATGTGCCTAGATATTGCGAAATGTATGGAACGCTCTATGATTATAGAACTGCTTTGAAAGCGTGTCCGGACGGATCCCGTTTACCTAAATATGGTGAGGTCGAAAGCCTTTTGCAATATTATGGCGGCGCGGGTAAGAATGCTGCAGATTCTCTGCTTGTAATGAATGATTATGAACGTGATGTTTTTGGATTTCAAGCCTTGCTAGGTGGAAATGGCGAATATGAAGGTTTGAACGAAAATACGGCGATGTGGATTTCTTCGGATGATTCTAGCGGCACGAAATATGTTCTGTGGATAGATTCATCTACAGCAGAAATTAGGCCGTATTCCTCTGAATTAGCTTATGTTCGCTGTGTTTTTGATGTCGATAGCCTTGCAGCTATACAAGAATATGACGTTATGAGTGATTCACGAGATAATCAATTGTATCACTATACTAATGTTTCATTTGACTATATCGATAATGAATCGGTGTATCTCAGTATGCGGCGAATTTATGTCCTTGTTGAAAATGTGCGCTATAAAGGCGATTCGCTCTATTCTTGGAACGATGCTGTAGAAAATGCTTGTCCTGAAGGATGGCGACTGCCTAATATTTATGAATGGATAAGTATTTTCAGGTCGCACGGGGATGATCCTTCTTTCGTTCTTTCTGAGGATAGTTTGCAGACCGTGGTGTATTATAATGTTGGCAGAACGGATTATCCATATTACGAATTGTTTGGGAAAGACAAAAAAAATACTTATTGGACAAGTACTGAGGGTGTCTTTGTAAATTCATTGGGGGAGAATGTCCCGGCCGGACAAGTGGTGAACATGAATACTGCAGAGCATAATAGATATGACGTGAGAATGCTTTTGGATGATAAATTGGAAAAACATTCTGTTCGTTGTGTTAAAGATGCGGATTCGTACAACTATTAAGGAGCGCTAAGATGATGTACTGCAAAAAATTTATTGCATCTAGATTGATTTTCCTTGTTGGAACGTTCTTTTGGGCGTGCTCGTCAGAAAATGTTTCTGTCGGCAACGATGCTCTTGACGGAACGATTAACGGTGTTTCTCAGAAGGGGCCTTTCTTGGAAGGTTCTTCGGTTACTATGCAGGAACTTGACGAAAATTCGCTTGCGCAAACAGGCAAAAGCTTTAAAGGAAAAGTGGTAAATGACAGGGGCGATTTTTCTATCGAAAATGTGGCCCTGGATCATCCGTATGTTTTGCTTGAAGTGAACGGGTATTACCGTAATGAGGTTACCGGGAAAAAGTCAAACGGTTCAATATTCATGAAGGCTCTCGCTGATGTCAGTAAACAGCCGAAAGTGAATATAAACTTGCTTACGCATCTTGAATATGAACGAGTCCAGACTCTGATGGAACAAAATAATATGTCCATTGAAGAGGCAAAACGACAAGCGGATCGTGAAATTTTTGCAGCTTTTTATGCCGATGTCGATTATGACAAGGTAGAATATCTGAACATCTTTGGAAATAGCGAAGGTGATGCGGCGCTCCTAGCAATCAACGTTCTTTTACTTGGTGATGAATCAGATGCTAGTTTCATGGAACGTTTTGCCTTGATGGGCCAAGATTTTGCAGTGGATGGCGTTTGGAATGATTCCTTGCTCAAGATGAAGATTGCAGATTTTGCTTGCAAAGCGAATCGTTCGGGAAAGCTTGCGGAGATTCGTAAAAATATCGAATCGTGGAAAATTGCCGATGTTCCGGCATTTGAAACCTACGTGAATCGCTTTTGGACAAATCAGTATGGCCTCGGCAAATGCGATGCTTCGAATCTTGGAATGAGGAAATTATTTATTGATGACAGTAGAAGTTCGGCTTTTCAAGAATCTGCGTTTAAATGTACTGAAAACGGATGGGCTCCTTATTCAAGTAATGAAGTCTATTCTAAATCAGTTGATGTGGAATGTACTGCGAAAAATGAAGGTGAGGTCAACGTTGTATGGGAAGGAAACGCAAAATATGGAGGCTATACTTATAGTAGGTGTGAAAAAGGCTTGTGGGTTCGTGGCGATATTCGCCTTACCTGTGATACCGCGGGTGTGCAGGTGGGTGACTTGTGCCACAAAACTGGAACGATGAATATATTCCGGGCATCCATGCCAAATTCCGGACCACCTGAATATGTGTTTGTATATGCTGGCGATGGCGTTTGGATGGAAGTTCAAGACTATTTCGAAATGACCAAGAAATGTACGGCGGAGAATGAGGGTGATAAAGAAAAATTCGTTGTTGGCAAAGGGGCTGATGTAATTACATCATATTATGCCTGTTCCAATGGCGAGTGGACTAAAATCTATGAGAAAGATTATCATTGCACTACGGAAAAAACGGTTGTTGGAGATACATGCTCTTTTGAATCGGAAAATGGCATGCAGTATTATTTGTTTATGCATTCAGATCTGCAAGATATAGATCTCTGGGAGGAATCAAAAGTAGATCCCGAATTGGGCTACTGCCCGATGCATTATTATAGTCCCTTTCATGAGGATTGGATTTACCGTAAGAAAGGTGATAAATATTATTTGTGCATGTATGGTGAATGGCTGCAAAAGAGTCTTATACCTCGCCAATATACGGACTTTCGAAAAGAGGGCCTGACGGATGAGGAATTTGATATGCTTGACTTGCCCAAGGATGCTAAGGTGGGCGACCGTGTTGGAGGACTTCTTGAAAGCTGTTGGTATAATGATGAATTATCTATAGGTGGCAATTATGTAAAATACAGTTATTGCATGCCTCGAAATTATTACCGCTATCGTGGAAATGGTTTCTGGACTGCTGAAACGGGAGTTGATCTGCACAATG
Source organism: Fibrobacter sp. UWB3 (assembly GCF_002210405.1). NCBI lineage: Bacteria > Pseudomonadati > Fibrobacterota > Fibrobacteria > Fibrobacterales > Fibrobacteraceae > Fibrobacter > Fibrobacter sp. UWB3. The sequence goes on along the minus strand of NZ_MWQJ01000015.1, from coordinate 286 downwards.
ATCCGCGGCCTAGTCTAGCTGTGCCTTGTACTGCGGAAAGAGAAGGTGTTTTGACGGTGTTCCCTCCTGCGCCGCATGATCCTGGTGAAGTTTATAGATGTACATCTGGTGAATATGTTCTCGAGGAATATATTTTTGGCCGGACTGAATAATGCGTTTATGATAAGTTGCGATATGTAAGAAAATACTTTTTTTCTTACATATAAAATTGAATGTGTTTTTTACACATGCAATTGAGTATTTTGTCGTAAAATATTTTTTGACATTGCACTGGAGATGTGTTTAT
>NZ_MWQJ01000014.1:0-100845 GCF_002210405.1 Fibrobacter sp. UWB3 | reverse complement strand
CGACTTCGGCTTCGGCGAGGTTCAAGTACACCTTCATGCTCTTGTCGAACAGTTCCGGTGCCTTGGTGGCGTCGCGGAGGAGCAACTGGGTCATCACGCAGTTGGCGGCGAGTTCGTACAAGTGACGGCTGCAGAGGTCGGTGAATTCGTTGTTTTCAACGGACTTCACGTATTCGATAGCTTCGTTGTACTTTTCGTCCATAGCCTTGGCACGAGCCTTGAGGCTTTCGTATTCCGGGCGAACGTCCATAGCTTCGAGTTCTTCGAGCATGAGGCCGTAGCTGCCGGTGGTGATGTGCGGGAGTGCTGCAACAGTCTGGAGCTGCGTCGTACCTTCGTAAATGGAGGTGATACGAGCATCGCGGTAGAGGCGCTGGCAAGCGTATTCAAGCATGTAGCCCGAACCGCCGTGAACCTGGATACAGTCGTAGCTGTTCTGGTTTGCGTATTCGGAGTTCATGCCCTTGGCGAGCGGCGTGCAAGCGGAAGCGAGCTTCTGGTAAAGCTTGAGTTCCTTCTTTTCGTCGTCGGTGAGCTTGCGGGTGCGCTCGATGTCCTCGAGGCACTTGTAGATATCGACGTAACGAGCTGTCTGGTACAAGAGGGCGCGGCCTGCATCGAGGCGAGCCTTGATGTTCGAGATCATTTCGTAGACGGCCGGGAAGTTCACGATAGCCTGACCGAACTGCTTACGGTCCTTGGCGTAGGCGAGAGCTTCGTTGTAAGCCATCTGGCTGATACCCACAGACTGAGCGGCAATGCCGAGGCGGGCGCCGTTCATGAGGGCCATCACGTACTTGATGAGACCGAACTTGCGGCGGCCGCAGAGTTCAGCCTTGGCGTTCTTGTAGACAAGTTCGCAAGTCGGGCTTCCGTGAATACCGAGTTTGTTTTCGATGCGGCGAACGTCAACGCCACCGTCACGCTTGTCGTAAATGAACATGGAAAGACCACGACCATCGTGCGTGCCTTCTTCGGAGCGGGCGAGCACCAGGTGAATGTCGGAGTCGCCGTTCGTGATGAAGCGCTTCACGCCGTTCAAGTACCAGCACTTGTCAGCTTCGCTGTAGGTGGCCTTGAGCATCACGCGCTGCAAGTCAGAACCTGCATCGGGTTCGGTCAAGTCCATGGACATCGTTTCGCCGGCGCAGATGCGCGGGATGAAACGGGAACGCTGGTCTTCGTCGCCGAATTCATAGAGCGTTTCAATGCAGTCCTGGAGGGACCAGATGTTCTCGAAACCGGCGTCTGCAGAGGCAATCATTTCGTTGATGGCCGTGTAGGCGGTAATCGGGAAGTTGAGACCGCCAAAGCGGCGCGGCATCGTGACACCGTTGAGGCCAGCCTTGCGGGTGGCTTCAAGGTTTTCGTATGTCTTGGATGCGTAGCGGACGCGGCCGTTTTCGCAGTGCGGACCTTCGGCATCCACGTCTTCGGAGTTCGGGAAGACCGTGTTTGCGGTGATGTCGCCAGCGACTTCGAGCACGCGGTTGTAGTTGTCCATAGCGTCGGCAAAATCTTCCGGCGCATAGTCGAAATTGTCCTTGTCAGCAAAGCCGTTTTCCTTGAGCTCGACAATGCGCTGCATCAAGGGGCTGCTTTCGAGGTTGAATTTAATCTCGGGGTGATCTGTGTAGAAATTTGCCATAGCGCTTACTTGTTGTTTGCCTTGTAATACTTGATCATCTTCGGGAGAACTTCTTCGACGGTGCCGTTGATCACGTAATCAGCGATAGCGTTGATCGGAGCTTCGGGGTCGGAGTTCACGGAGATGATGATACCTGAATCCTGCATGCCAGCGAGGTGCTGGATCTGGCCGGAAATGCCGAAAGCGATATAGACCTTCGGGCGGACCGTCACGCCAGTCTGACCGATCTGACGGTCATGATCGACGAAACCTGCGTCCACAGCGGCGCGACTAGCACCGACTTCAGCGTGGAGTTCCTTGGCAAGTTCGAACAGCATGTCGAAGTTTTCCTTGGAGCCCATGCCGTAACCACCGGCGACCACGATCGGAGCGCCCTTGAGGTTGTGCTTGGCCTTTTCCACATGGCGTTCGAGCACCTTGACCACGTATTCCGTTTCCGGAACGTACTTGGCCACGTCGTGCTTGATGACTTCGCCCTTGTAGTTCGGGTCCACGATTTCCTTCTTCATCACGCCTTCGCGGACGGTTGCCATCTGCGGGCGGTGTTCCGGGTTCACAATCGTTGCGACGATGTTACCACCGAATGCCGGACGGATCTGGCAGAGCTGGTTTTCGTAGAACTTCTTCACGCCACCGATGCTCATTTCGAAGCTGTCGATTTCGAGTTCGGTACAGTCAGCGGTAAGGCCGCTGTGCATGGCGCTGGAGATGCGCGGGCCGAGGTCACGGCCGATAACCGTTGCACCGAGCAAGCAAATCTGCGGCTGTTCTTCCTTGAAGAGGTTCACCACGAGAGAGGCGTGCGGGTTGGTGGTGTAGGGGAACAGGCCTTCGGCGTCGAACACATGAACCTTGTCCACACCGTAAGGGAAAACCTGTTTTTCAATGCCATCAAGGCCCTTGCCAGCGCAAATGCACTCGAGCTGAACGCCGAGAGTGTTGGCCAACTTGCGACCCTTAGAAAGCAGTTCAAGGGAAACGTCAACGACGGTGGTTCCCTCAATTTCGCAATATACAAATACGTTATTCATAGGTTAGCCAATAATCTTCCCGTCTAAAAGTTCCTTGATAAGTCCTTCAATGTCGGCGTCGCTTGCGGAGAGCGTGCGGCTTTCCTTGGCCTTGAACACGATGTTCTTGACGGCCTTCACGTTCGTCGGCGAGCCTGCCTTACCGATCTGGGCCGGGTCGGCGTCGATATCGGCGGCACCCCACTGCGGGATGTCGAGGTAGGGCTTCTTAGCGATGAGAGCTGCGTACTTGTCTGCATCTTCCGGCTTGCGTTCGGCAACTGCAGTAGCGTTCTTGAACTTCATGATGCGCTTTGCATTGCGCGGACGGCACGGAGCTGCACTGCCGTTCACGGTCACGACCAGCGGGAGCGGTGCTTCCACAGTTTCGACACCACCGTCAATGTGGCGGCGGATCACGACCTTGCGTGCCTGTTCGTCGAGCTTCAAGATTTCTTCGGCGTAAGTGACCTGAGTAAGTCCGAGCTTTTCTGCAATCTGCGGACCGACCTGTGCGGTATCGCCGTCGATAGCCTGGCGGCCACCGAGGATAATGTCATAGTCACCAATCTTCTTCACTGCCTGGGCGAGCGTGTAGCTCGTAGCGAGTGTGTCAGCACCACCGAGCGGGCGGTCCGTCACGACGTAACCGCAGTCAGCACCGCGGTACAAAGCTTCGCGGACGACTTCGGCAGACTTCGGGAGACCCATGGTCAACACGGAGATGGTGGAACCAGGGAACTGGTCCTTCAAACGAAGGGCTTGCTCCAGGGCGTTCAGGTCTTCGGGGTTGAAGACCGCGGGCAATGCGGCACGATTGATAGTACCCTGCGGCGTCATGGCGTCCGGGCCTACGTTTCGTGTATCAGGTACTTGCTTTGCAAGCACAACGATTTTAAGACTCATATTACTATAGTGTTTTAATTTAACGGTTAATTGAAAATCCTGCTACTCTGCAAAATTTTACGGATACAAGATAAAATTATTAAGCCCGACGGATTTTTGAATATGCTCCGAACGGGCCGAAAATAACTCCATTTTAAGATTTGTGTAATAATTTTGTAATGTTTAGGGGCGGGCGTTAATCCGCTTTCAAAGCGAGATTCATCAAAGTTGCGAAATTCAGCTTTTTGTTTCTCGCGATGGTCAAAAATTCCTTTTCTTCTTTCGTTACGCGAATCTGAAATTTCAGCGGAGAGGCAAACTTAGTTTTTCTTCCTGCATTTTCGCGAGCGCCCCCATGTCCGAATTTCTTCTCGTATAAAGCGAGTCCAGATTTTTTCAAGTATTCTTTTTCGGAGATGATCTTTTCTCCGGCAACAACTTCGGATTCTTTCTTCTTGAAAACGAAACCTTCTGAATCTTTAACATATACATATGGCATATTAAACCTCTATGTAGAGTATAAACAAAGATTTTGATTTTGTCAACATATTCAAAGATTGTGCGGAATTAAGGTGATTATGTTTTTAGGAGTGAGGCGACCTCCCCTGATTACAGCCTCGTCGGGTCTTTCATAACGACCTCAGAGCCTGGCTTTTTGCTAACAGTTGTTTGCAAAATGAACGGTTCGCGGCTTGACCCCTTGCTTTGCAAAAATCCTTTTGGTATATTATGAACACGCCGGTTTATTAGAGCGTTGCCGGGCTTTCACCTGTTTAGTGTTAGCTCCAGAGTTAATATATTCACCTTCAAAATAAGGATAAGGCTATGGCTATTCGTTGCAAACCGGCAAGATTCCCCAATTGTAAGCCCGTTGTGGTGCCACCTTCGCAGGTTGAAAGGGTCTTGAAGTACCTTAGGGGCGAAATAAAAGTCCCTGTGGTTGACCGTCCGATTGTAGACAAGCCTGACGATCAGTAAGCTGATGCTTCAACCTAGTGATTTCTCTTTACTTCCTTGCACAAAGGAAGATATTTCGGCTATTGCTTCTCGGGGGCATTTCTGTTTTCCACCATTTGATCCGACAAAGGATGATGATCCCGTTTCTTTGGATACGTTCTTTTGCAATGTGGTTCCTAATGAAGCCGAAGAACATTTTTCAAAAACTTATAAGCTAGTGAAAAATGTAAAGCCAGATGATATTCTTGCTTTGGCGAGTATAGCTAATTCAGGATTTTCTTTTGGCTCGTATGAGGCCAAACCTGCTAATTTGCGAAATACGGGATACAATGAAGACTTTCCTTCGATTATGCTACTTGCTTTTGGAGTTAGGCTTGATTGGCAAAATCGAGGTATTGGTTCTGTGGCTTTCAAAAAACTTTTGCAGATGATACGAGATTATTCAATAGCTGGGGTTCGCTTATTGATTCTTCATCCACTCGAAACAGCAGTTCCTTTTTATAAGTCGCTCGGTTGCGTAGAGGTTTTTAATGAAGATTTCCAAGATGAAGTAGAATCTATGTTCATTGATGTATGGCATAAGGAGCATGTTTCATGAATCGTATTAAACTTGTTGGTGTCAATTGCGATGGAAGTATGCGTCTTTGGCGTGGTCCTGAAGTGAAGATAAGTGTGTTTGCGTCGCGGCTCTTTAATGTAGATAGCTGTTGTCTTGAACAGTGGGCGACAAAAATGGGAGAAATGCATCGGTGCCTTGTGGGAACGTTCCATTCTAAAGCTGAACAACGGATTTTGAATGTTGCTCTTGCGAATGGGGCGTTCGCAGTTTGGCTTCGCGGATGCTCACTTCCAAGTTGTTACAGTGGCGAATTATGGAAAGCTATGGCCGAAGATCGGTTGCTTGTGATTTCGTGTTTTCATATGAAACATCATACGCGTGATACAGCTCGGTATTGTACGCACTTGGCTACAATGTGCTGCAAGCGGCATGCGTATTTCTTGAAAGACGATGATTCGCTGCTTATTCCGTGCTGCCGCAAGGCAATCTCTTGGCGATATGACGTCCAAGTGTATAATGAAGAATGTTCATGAAGTTTTCTTCTAAAAAAACGCGGGCTTTAGTTCATATCATATAGCCTGCGTTTTGAATTCTACTGAACCATTTCTACATATGCGCCTTTAGGTAAGTCGGGCAGAGAGCCGTTCGCGTTGCGCTTTCCGACGGGTTTTCCGAGCGCATTGAAAATCATGTTTCCGGGCTTGCCGCGTTTTGAACTGCGAATGTTTGAAATCCTCGTCGTCTTTTGCGGTATCGTGACCGTGATTTCAAAAGTGACTTGCTTGCTTTCGTAAACGACCGCTTGTCGCACGGTGAACGAATCTCCGGCCTTGACCTTGTTCGGCATGTGTCCGATTTTTGTTGTCATCGTCGTAAGGTCTGCGTTGGAATAAACGATGCTCGTACCGTTCGGATCCCAGGCGACGATTTTGCCATCCTTGTCAAACCAATGTCCGGTCCCTTCGCCGGTGGTGCGGCTGTTGAGCGTTCCGTCGGGCTCTACACCGTAGAATTTGACTTTGTTTGCAATCTCGTTTTGCTTGATGCCTAAAATCTTGGCGACTTCGCTGCCCTTCAGGTCAAGCGTCACGGGCGCGTAGTTGTCGCTTATCGGGAGTATCGTCTCCAGTGCGATTTTCTGGACCGTGATTTGGACAGAACTGCTCGAGCTTCTCGGTGGTGTCACGCTAGACGAACTCGACGAGCTTGAAACAGCCGGCGCACTTGACGAACTCGACGCAATCCCTGTTGAACTTGACGATTCTTGTGCTGGGCAGTTCCCGCCTATGCAGAATGTTAGCGTTTCTCCGGGCGTCCCGATGTCCGTAATCTTTAGCCCTGTTTTGGAACCGTTGTACCAGCGGATGGCGGGATACTTGTCATCCGAAAATTCGGGATAGGCGCTGTAACTGAAGAACGTGTTGGCTGTACTTCCTGGGCTTGGCCACTGTTCTGTCACGTTGTCGTTAGACTTGCCTGCTGCGCTCGCGTGTACGATTCTCAATCCGAGTTTGTCCGAAGCGGAGTTGCCTTCGATCGAAAAATCGTAGTGCTGCATCAAGAGTCCGCTTCCTTTTAGCACTTGGTTGCGGCCCTTGTTTTGTACGTAGGACCATACTAAACCTTCTTTGTCGGGCCTTGCGGGGTTCTTGTAGCGGTAGCAGACTTCGCCGGGCTTTGTGGTTTCGAGGCTCACGTCATTGCTGGTTACGTCCACAAAGGGAATCCAGCCTTGGTCCGCGCGGTAAAAGTCGTTGATGGCGACTGGGTTCAAATCATGCGCACGGTTGCCCATGGTGCAGTAGTCGCCGTACCAATAAAGGTCTGGCCAGCCAAAAATCATGTGTCCCGATTCATGCACAAAGACGTAAATGGAAAACTTTCCCGGCATGTCCGTCATTTGATGATGCGTGAGCCGGACTCCGTCGCGTCTTTCGTTGGACCATCCGGAATGCGGCCAAAGGCCTTGTCCCCATGTTTGTCCGGGGCCTGCGTAGACGATGTTGATGGCTTCGGTGGTGCCGTCCTTGTCATTGTCGTAGCGCGAATAATCCACCTGCGAATCGAAATACGCGAATACTTCTTTCATGAGCGAATCCGATCCCGTATATCCTTGCAGGCTCTCGTACCAGGATTTGGGATGCTTTGCGCGATACCAGCCGAAAACTTCGTTGGTGAGGTCGAGCTGCCCGTTCGAAACATCCAAATAGTAGTCGCGGACGGAACCGTTGCAACCGTCCCTGTTGAACCCTTCCTTGTTCAGCCATTCTTCAACGTCGGCTACCGAGACGGGCGCCTTCTGGTCTGAAAAATCGACGAGGAGCGTGAGGCTGTAAATTTTGCCCTTTGGGGCTGCATAATGGCTCTTGTTTTGTGTGACAGGCGTTCGTGCCAAGAGAAAACTTGGCTTGCCTGCGCTTTGGTTGTTGAATGTCGGTCGAGCCTCTTCGGGCCATTCCTGGACGCGTTTCCCTTGATACACGATGTCTGCAAAAAGCATCGTCGGGAGCAATAATATGCTCGATAATAGGCCAAATATAATTTTGGTTTTCATAAACATCCCTTTCCCTTTAATCCATTTTTAGAAATACATTAATTTGCGGCAAGAAGGCGTTTCGTATGAAAAAAGCAAGGACTATTAGTATTGTTTATAGCCTATTTTTATTACATTTCCTCTGAAACACTAATAACTAATGACTAATAACTAGTGACTAGATTATGAAATTCAAACGCATTCTTCTCAAGCTCAGTGGCGAAGCCCTCGCAGGCGAAAAAGGCCACGGTATCGATAATCAGATTCTTTCTGACATGGCCTCCGAAATTGCATCCATCGTCAAGCAGGGTGTGCAAGTCGCTCTCGTGATTGGCGGCGGCAACCTCGTCCGTGGCATTTCTGCTTCTGCTGGTGGCATGAACCGTGCCCAGGGCGATGCTATGGGCATGCTCGGCACTGTGATGAACGGCCTTGCCATGCAGGACGCTCTCGACAAGCAGGGTATCGACTCCGTCGTGATGTCCGCTATCCGCATGGAACCGGTCTGCGAATTCTTCGACCGCCGCAAGGCTCTCAAGCTCCTCTCCGCTGGCTCCGTGGTCATCTTCTCTGCTGGTACGGGCAATCCGTTCTTCACGACGGACAGCTGTGCTGCTCTCCGCGCGATCGAAAGCGAATGCGACGTCATCATGAAGGCCACTAAGGTCGATGGCATCTACACAGCAGACCCGGTCAAGGATCCGACGGCAACCCGCTTCGACGACATCAGCTACAAGGAAGTCATCTCTCGCGGCCTCAAGGTGATGGACACCGCTGCCGTTGCTCTCTGCATGGAAAACAACATGCCTATCTTCGTTTTCAAGATGGAAAAGGGCAACCTCACGCGCGCTGCCATCAATGGCGACCTCGGCACGCTCGTGCATTGCTAATAAAAGTCGCTTACGCGAAAAAACGAAACCCTCGCATTTTTGCGAGGGTCGTTTTGTTTTATTCTAGGGCCATCCTCGCGGCTTCGGTCGCGTGGATGATGGTTGTGTCGTAGGTGGGGAGCACGCTATCTTTTGCGCTGATGAGCATGCCGATTTCGGTACAGCCGAGAATCACGCCTTCGGCGCCGCGGTTCTTCATTTCTGTAATGATTCTCTGGTATTCCTTGCGGGATGAATCAAGAATTTTGCCGAGGCAGAGCTCGTTGAAAATGACATCGTTTACGAGTTCGGTGTCTTGGGCGTCAGGCGTCATGACTTCGAGACCGGCTTCTATGATACGGTTCTTGATGAAGTCTTGCGTCATCGTGAATTTGGTGCCGAGGAGGGCAACTTTCTTGATGTTGTCGCGTTTGATGCAGTTGGCGGTCGCATCGGCAATATGCAAAATCGGGATGCGGATTTCTTTTTCGATTTGCGGGACGAGCTTGTGCATGGTGTTGGTCGCGATGACGATAAAGTCGGCGCCGGCGATTTCGAGGCGTTTGGCCGCATCCGAAAGAATCTTGGCGTTTCCGTCCCAGTTTCCGCTAGACATATTTGCTTCGAGTTCGGCAAAGTCCACATTGTACATGCCGGAATTCATGCCGACCGCGCCGTCGATTTCCGTATCGATAATAGCCGATGTGCCGATGACCATGCTGTTCTCGGACAAGTCCCAATCCTGGCAACTTTCCGCCACGATTTTTGTGTACTTGAGGTAGTCGCGGTTGAATGTCGCCAAATCTTCGGAATACGGGATGTCGCAGGAGCTGACTTCATCTTCGTCGTTTTTCACGATTGTGTTCACCGCAATCGAATCGTATTGCATGAGCTTGCCGTTGACCGGGAGCATGTAAAATTCCTTAACGCCTGCCGCAGCCTTGCCGATGCAGTAATCCATAAGCATATTGAATTTCAAGCCGCGCTTTTTGCTCACCTTCACGAGTCTTGTGACGTTCAGCGTTTTGAAAAATGTCACCATCGGATTTGGAGCTTGCATCCAAAACTCAAACGCTTTTGCTCTCGTTGTGCTTTTCGGATCGATTTCTTTTGCCATTTTTTACCTTTAAATATGTTCGCCGATGACTTTATCCGTTTCGGTGGAGTTTCATCACTTTCACGGGGCGCTTGCTGCCGCCATAAAGATTTTCGCAGTAGCGCATTTCGCCAGTTTCGCGGAACCCGCATTTTTTCATGACGCGGCCAGAGGCGGGGTTGTCGATGAAAAAATCGCTCCAGAGAACATCAATGTGCTTTTCGTTGAAACAATAGTCTATCATCAACTTCAATGCTTCAGTACAAATTCCTTTGTTCCAGTAAGGCTTTGCAATCCAATAACCGGCTTCGGCCTCGTTCTCGCCGATGTCGATGTTGCTTTCGCCTTTGAGCAGGTAACCGATGCAACCGATGGGTTCTCCCGTCTCTTTCAGCTCGATTGCCCACATGTGATCTCCGCCGAAAATCGTGCGGATGATTTGCAGGCTTTCTTCTACGGATTTGTGCGGTTCCCAACCGGCGCGCGGTCCTATATCCGGGTCACTTGCGTATTTGAAAAGTGCTTCGGCATCACATTCGCGCCACGGGCGCAGTAAAAATCTATCTGTTTCCATTATTTAATAACCTGATAACGCAATCTCAAATATGAGTCTTGTAAAGCTGTGCAGTCCATCAGTTTCAATGCACAGAGCTTGTGAAGTTCTTCGACGGATTTTAACGAATCCCCGTCAATCAAAGTTGCGGTCTCTTTTCCGCCAATCAAAACTGGTGCCACTACAATATCGATAAAGTCGAATAACTTTTCCCGCAAAAAGAGTCCGTTGATTGTTCCGCCCGATTGCACCGTCAGCCGCTCGCAATCATAATCCGCTTTCAAATTCGCAAGGGCTCTGTGCAAGTCCAATTGTTTCTGGTAGATGATGTGTAAGTTTTCTTCGTGAACTGAAAACGCGGGATGCTTCGGATTCGATGTGATTAAAACAAAAGTCTTGGACCTCGCACAAAAATAGCGGATGCCATGTTCGGTCAGGTGCGTGTTGTCCAAAAGAACAAACGATACTGGCGACTTGGCGGGCATTTCCTTTTCGTTGCAGCCCATCTTTTGCTGGACGCGGCCCGTGTTAAATGACCAAAGATCTGTTGTCTGCTCAATTTCGTAATATTGGTGCAGACCTTCCTTGATGCCTTCAATATGCGGAAAGTCCTGATCTACGTCCAAAGCGTCCGTAGAGCCGGTGCTGATTTTACCGTCAACGGACATCAGCATGAACAATGTAGTTGTTGGGCGGTTCATTTCCTGTATGTTTTGAAAAAATGTTGTAAGTGCTTCTCGATAAATTTGAGTGCTTCTTTTTCGCATTTTGGTTGGCGATCGACTTTAGAAATCCATAGTGCAACGGGTGCCGTAATCTCTGTCGCAAGCATTTCCGGGTCGTCCTTGACGATTACGCCTGCAGCCATCAGAGTTTCGAGAATCTTCTTGTACATTTGCAGAAGTCCATCCACCTGATGCCTTGTCGTGATTTCGGCAAGGCGCTCGCTGCGGAACTGTTCTTGCACCAAGAAAATGCGCATCTTCTTGATGATCGGGTCGGTCATCGTAAAGCGCACTTTCTTCATTGTCTCATGGATGAATCCGTCGATGTTTTCGGGGATTGTGCCGACCTTTTTCGCGGAGCCAAACGATTCCTCGTAACGCGCTTCGGCGATGTCGATTAGCGAATTCAGAATGTCTTCTTTGCCTTTGAAATGCTTGTAAAGCGACGGCGCCTTGATGCCGACATCCTGGGCGATTTGCTCCACGCTCGTGCCATCGTACCCGTTTTTAGCAAATAGCGTTAATGCGGTTTCGAGGATTTTTTCTTTTGTGGACATAGGCTGGTCTCCGCGCGGTTTCCTGTAGTGAATGCTGGCTAATGACTATTAGCTTCTTGTGCTCGGAAATTTAGCTAATGAACATTAGCCTTGCAAGTGAAGGCGGCTTTTGATGATCGGCAAATCGATATTGAAATGAAATACCAAAAAAACGTGTTCTAGGAATACGACTGTGTTCTGAAAATATGTCTTCATTTTTGAAAAATGATAAAAACTTCTTATTTTCGAAAAATTTAAGGCATTTTGTGTCCTAAAAATGTTGCCAATGTGGTATGTAAATAGGTATTTTATTAGTATGAAGCCAATGATTGAATACATCGATTATCGAAAAGTCATCCAAGACTTTTATGACGAAAAAAAGCGAGCTTCTGCTTTTTCATGGCGTGATTTTGCTAAGTCTGCCGGTTTTTCTTCTGCAGTTTTTCTTAAGTATGTTTGCGAAGGAAAAAAGAATCTGAGCAAAGCGGCTGCATCATCAGTTGCTTCTGCAATGGGACTTTCTGAATTTGATGCCGCTTATTTTAACACTATGGTTGCTTACGGTTCTGCAAAAAATGAAAGCGACAAGGTAAAGGCTTATGAGGAATTGTGCTCTATGGCGAACCAGCGAAAGGTTAGAACGCTCGGCGCAAATGAGTATGATTACTTCAGGTCCTGGAAAAACTCTGTTATCCGCGAATTAGCTCCGGCAATGCCTGGCGCAAAGCCCTTTGAAATGGCTAAAGCTTGTAAACCGTTGATTTCTGCGAATGATGTTGACTCCACCCTGAATTTTTTGGAAAGGAGCGGGTTGCTTGTCAAAGACGGCAATGATGTCTACCATCAAACGGACAAGACTATTTCTATTGGCGCCGTCGATGTGATTCCTGCGGCTGCTAGGAATTTGCAGCGTCAAATGGGTGAACTTGCTTTAGATGCCGTCAGCTTGCCTCCTTCTGAGAGAAGTATGTCGGGCATTACCATGGGCATAACCCGTCAAGGGTATGAGCGGATTGTGAAGGCTCTTACGGAATTTCGCAAACAGGTTTTGAATATCATCTCCAAAGACGGTGATACGGAACAGGTTTATCGATTGAATTTTCAATTTTTCCCACTTACAGAAAAAGTTAGAGGAGAACGTTAATATGGCTTTGAAACGGTTTATTTTATTGTCCGCCCTTGTTTTTGCGGCTTGCTCGGACAATGTTGCAAGTGGTGCCAGCGAAGATGTGGGTATTACGCCTCTTGGTAAATGGCAGGTGGCAGGCCTTTCTCAGAAGGGACCTTTTGTTACTGGATCTACAGTGAATGTTTTCGAGCTTGAAGGTTCGACATTGAACCAGACTGGAAAAATATTCAAGTCTACGATCAGAAGCGATAAGGGCGATTTCGTGGTCTCGGGGCCGGGACTTGCTTCGCAATATGCGATAATTGAAGTAGAAGGTTATTACCGTAACGAAATGACTGGGCGAAAGTCTTCGGGCTCTCTTGTCTTGAATGCGATTACGGACCTCAGCCATCGAGAAAATGTCGTCGTGAATTTGCTGACTCATTTGGAATATGAACGAGTCAAGTATCTTGTCGTCAACGGCAAGTCGGTAAAGGACGCCAAGGCGCAAGCCGAAAAAGAAATCCTTACCACGATGGCGATGGATGAATCTGGAACAAGTTTCGAAGATTTGAACATCTTTAAAGAAGGCGAAGAAAATGCCAAACTCCTTGCGATTAGCGTCTTGATGCACAGTGATGTCGATGTCGCTGGTCTTACAGAGCGCATCGGCAAATTTAGTTTAGCCTTAGAAAATAATGGCGTATGGAATGATTCTCTAACGAGAACATCTATTGCTGACTGGGCTTCAGATGCTTCGGAAGAAGGAACGCTTAAAAATATCAGGGATAGCATTCTTGCCTGGGATGTTTCAAAAACATTGCCGAACTTTGAAAAGTACATCGATATGTTCTGGGCCGATAATTACGGCTTGGGAAAATGTTCTAAGTCGAATGAAGGCGATACGTCTGTAAACGTAAATATTTTGAGCTCTCGATATGGAGACAAGTTTATTTGCATGAATGAACGTTGGGAATATGCTCATACAAGGATAAGCAAGTATAAAGGTGAATTTGGAATATTGAATGACGAAAGAGACGGACGTTCTTATAAAACTGTTCAAGTGGGGGACCAGACTTGGATGGCCGAAAATTTGAGATACAATTACTCGGCAAAAGAACTTGTTACTGGGTGTCCTGAAAATATTCCTGATAATTGTGAAAAAATGGGGCGCTTGTATTCTTATGCCGCTGCTATGGATTCTGCTGGACTTTTTAGCAAAGATGGATTGGAGTGCGTCTTGAATGAATCCCAAGAGATGGACTGCGATTATAAGGAATCGTTGCGGGGTGTTTGTCCAGAAGGTTGGCATTTGCCATCGCAAAAAGAATGGGAATCTTTGATATCCGTAGCTGGAGGATATATCATGGCAAAAAAGACTTTGAGAACGGCTGATGATTTTGGTACAGATGAGTTGGGCTTCAATATCACTGATGAAACATCAAGGTTTTGGACGTCTTCCAAATTTGAATATTCGGGTTCGTTAACCAGATTTCCGGCTTGCCTTAATTTTGCTGCCGCCAGCTGGATCTCGTTTGCACCCAGCAATGAAAATGAATATGTTCGTTGCGTGAAGGATCGCGTTTAACAGTTTTTAATTAAAAAAGGAGCTTTTATATGAAATCATATTCAAGTATAATTTTGATGGCCCTCTTGTTTGTTGCCTGTTCTGATAATATTTCGGGCAGCGATATCACAAAGGATGATGCCACAAAGGGCGAAGCCACACCTCTTGAAAATCCTTCTGTTGACGGTTGGAAAATTTCTGGGTTCTCACAAAAAGGACCTTTTGTTACCGGTTCTAACGTGAGTATTTTGGAACTGGATAGCTTGACGTTTGATCAGACCGGTAAAATATTCAAGTCGACAATCCGAAGTGACGAAGGTGACTTTTCTGTCTCGGGAAAAAGATTCCCTTCGCCGTATGCGATGGTTCAAGTTAAAGGCTATTACCGTAACGAAATTACGGGAAAGAGGTCTTCGGGCCCCTTGACTTTGAGCGCATTTACTGATCTTCGTAATCGTGAAAAGGTTAATGTGAACCTGTTGACTCATTTGGAATTTGAACGAGTCAAGGCGCTTGTTTATAACGGAAAATCTTTTAAAGAAGCCAAGGCTCAGGCCGAAAGAGAAGTCCTTGCAGCGATGGCTATGAATGAAGCTGGTGAGTCTTTTGAAGATTTGGATATTTTTAAATCGGGTGACGGAAACGCCAAACTCCTTGCGATAAGTGTTTTGATGCAAAGCAATGTCGACGTCGCTGGCCTTACGGAACGTGTTGGAAAGTTCAGTATGGAACTTGCTGAAAATGGCTCTTGGAAGGATTCTGCGACGAGGACGGAAATCGCAGACTGGGCTTGCGAAGTTTCACAGCGAGGCTTACTCGTCGATGTCAGAAATAATGTCCTTGCGTGGAAAATTTCGGATACTCTTCCGGACTTTGAAAAGTTTGTCGATGTGTTCTGGGCCGATAACTATGGTCTTGGGATATGTTCCGATGCGAATGCGGGTGATACGGCTGTAAACGTAAATCCTTTGAGCAAACTAAACGGAGAAAAATTTATTTGCAAAAACGAACGTTGGGAATCTGCGGATAAGAAAAGCAACTATAAGAGTGTGTTCGGAACGATGACCGATGCAAGAGATGGTCAGATGTATAGAACCGTCGAAATCGGTGACCAAGTTTGGATGGCTGAAAATCTGAATTATGATTACCAGACTCTTCAAACTCATTCTGTATGCTATAAAAGCGAATCTGGCGAATGTGATGAATTTGGATTGCTGTATCCTCTTGCGGCGGTAATTGATTCGGCGGGCTTGTTTGGTAATGAAGGTGTTGGTTGTGGCAATGGTAGTTGGAGTATGTGTAACTACAGTGAATCTTTGAGGGGTGTTTGCCCAGAAGGGTGGCATTTGCCTTCGGAAAGTGAATGGTTCCGATTACTTGAGTATACTGGTGGAACTGTTGTAGTGCCTGATGTCGAGGAAGTTATTTATAAAGATGTTAATGGAATTAATGTCAATGATTATGGATTTAATAGTCTGGGAGGAGTTGCTTTTTATGCTACGGGTGGTTTTGCAAGTAGAGAAAGTGCTGTTTACTGGGCTTCTTCTCAATATGAAAATCTTCCATCGACAATGGAAATTGGTACAGAAAATGCTGAAATAAACTATACAGGCTGGGGTTTCACCTCATTGCACTATGTTCGTTGTGTGAAAGATTGATTGTTATTTAGAGGATTATTCGCACATACCGATCCATCGAGTTAAATTTTTACCTATATTTCAAACGTATAACTAACGCTAGGAGTCCTTCGGCTTTTGCCGCAGGTCTTTCTAGTTTTAAACGTATTAACTAGTAACTAAGAACTAGGAACTAAAAGATGTCTGAATATTCTGAAAAGATGGACAAGGCCATCGAGGCCACCGAACGTGAATTTTCCAAGATCCGCGCTGGCCAGGCAAGCCCGGCTATCCTCAACGGCGTGCGCATCGACTACTACGGCACTCCGACCCCGATTTCTCAGGTCGCCAAGATTTCTGTGCCCGAACCGCGTATGTTGCTCGTGACTCCGTGGGAAAAGCAGCTCGTCGATACAATCGACAAGGCTATCCTCGCTGCTAACATCGGCCTTACCCCGATGAAGGACGGCAACTGCATCCGCGTGACGCTCCCGATCCTCACGACCGAACGCCGCAAGGAACTTGCCAAGATCGCCCGCAAGCATGCCGAAGACGGCCGCGTGGCCATCCGCAACATCCGCCGCGATGCTAACGACGCCCTCAAGAAGAACAAGGAAATTTCTGAAGACGAAGTCAAGAAGCAGCAGGACGAAATCCAGAAGGCTACCGACAAGGCTATCGCCGAAATCGACCGTTTGCTCGCCGAAAAGGAAGCAGACATCCTCAAGGTGTAGTCCGGGGTTTGCGTGGCAAATCAGCTTAGACATGTCGCTATCATCATGGACGGCAACGGGCGTTGGGCTCGTAGCCGTGGCCTTGAACGTTTCTTAGGTCACCGCAAGGGAACCGAATCGACGATTGATGCGGTCGAGGTGGGGGTAAACCTCAAGCTCGAACACATGACGTTGTATGTTTTCAGTTCCGAGAACTGGGGCAGACCGTCGAAGGAAGTGGATTACCTGATGAACCTCCTCATCGAGATGGTGGTCAAAGAAATCCCCGACCTTATGGCCAAGAACGTGAAGCTTACGGTTATCGGTAACATGAACCGCATTCCCGAAAAGCCGCGTGCAAGCCTCCAGTCCGCTATTGATATTACAGCAAACAATGCGGGCATGCAGTTGAACCTCGCCATCTCTTATGGCGGTCGTCAGGAAATCGTCGAGGCGACAAAGCATATTGCGGCAGAAGTTGCTGCGGGTAAGCTTAGCCTCGATGAAATCAATGACGATGTTTTTGCAAAACATTTGTACCTGAAGGGTGCTCCCGATCCGGATCTGATTATCCGCACGGGTGGCGAGTTCAGGCTTTCCAACTACCTTCTGTGGCAGGCCGCCTATAGCGAGTTCTATGTGACGGACACGCTCTGGCCCGATTTCACGAAGGAAGAGTTCATGAAGGCGGTCGAGTTCTATAACACTCGCGAACGCCGTTTTGGGAAGGTTCTTCATGAGTAATTTGACTCAGCGATTGATCACTGCATTTATCGCAATTCCAATCGTTTTTGTTTTACTTTGGTTCAACGACTTTAGTCGCATTGGACTGATGTGCTTTTTGGGCGCCGTTGGCGCCTGGGAATGGGCTCGCATGGCATCCAAGATGTACGCAGGCCCGGACATGCGTTACCTCTCGTTTGCGTCGTCTTTGGCATTGACGCTTGCGTGGGCGCTCTCGAAGGGCGGCTACTTTGGACTCCCGGCTGTGCCTTACGTTGTCGGCATGACGTTCCTCGCCATTTTCGCAATCTACATTGGCGTGGCCTACGCGAAGGTCGAAATCGACCATTTGTTCCCGTGGCTCGTGATGCAGCTCGGCGCTCCGCTGTACGTAGGGCTCTGGGGTGGCATGAACGTACTCATGATGGGCAACGGCCAGGGCTTTGAACATTGCTACCCGTTCATCCTCGTGATGACTGCGGTGTGGCTCTGCGATACGGTCGCTTATTTCTTTGGCAAGTTTGCTGCAGGCAAGGGACCGTTTGGCCGTCATTTGTTTGCACCGAGCATTAGCCCCAAGAAAACTTGGGAAGGCTCGATTGCAGGCTCCATCGCAACGATTGCATGGGTTGCGTACTGGGTCAAGTGCAGTGCTGCTCTTAGCTCGTTCGAAATGAATTTCACTTGGACATCGGCAATCGTCATCGGCCTCCTTATCACGGTAGCTGGTCAGGTGGGCGACCTCTTGATGTCTGCACTCAAGCGCTGGAGCGGCACGAAGGATTCCGGGAACTTGTTTGTCGGGCACGGTGGCGTGCTTGACCGTTGCGACTCCTTCCTCCTTGCGGCGCCTGCTCTATACATCTTCATGGACTTCTTGAAGACCATCGTGTAAAAACAAAAGCGCTACGCAAAAGCATTGAAAAGACCGTAACTGATTCTCTCAGTTACGGTCTTGTTTTTTTTTGCAAGGTTTAAGTTCTTGATTATCTTTTGGGGGTTGACGGCTTCTTGCCTCCCATGCCGTGCTCCTCCATGTAAATGGCGAGGTAGTCAATAACGCCTGAATCTGCGCCTTTGACCGGAACATAGCGCAAGCTGTTGTCTGCCCCGATGATGATGGCAAGCCCGGCAATGTAATTAATCCAGTGGTAATCTTCATGGTACTTCAAGGCGACTTTGCCTTTGGAGCCGAACACGGCGAGCGGCATGACGAAAATGTCGTGCGAGACCATTATGCTTACGCGCTTCCATTTGGATAAATTCTTGAGGATGACTTTCTGTATGAATTCTTCGGCGCGTGGGGTGAGTTCGTAAAGCGCGTCTGTGTAGCCGCCTTCGTAAGCCCAGTGGGCCATGAGTTCTACAGAACCGCCTTTCATGTTGAGCTTGGTGGCGTACTGTGCGAGCGAATCTGCTGAAATTTTCAGGAACCAGTTTCCGGTGATGTCGTAGTTGGTGATGAGTTTCGGGAGACTTGCTTCTCCGCGGCCTTTTGAAATGTTGTTTGCAGTCTCGTTGGTGCGCACGAATCCCGAAGTGATGTAACTAAATTCCTCGTCGCTCTTGAGCGTGGTACCTAAATTTTGGGCCATTTTTACGCCGTTAGCGGTGAGTTCCGTTTCTATGGCGACGTTGTCTTCGCGCTCGGAATGTCGAATGATGAAGACTGCTTTTTCGTCTGCGGTAAGACTCTTGTAGACGTCGGCGACAGTTGCAAAACCGTTCTCGTCAAGCGAAATCTCTTTTGCTGGTAGCGATGTTTGCGAGGAACTGGAAGATTTTGCTACATCTGAAGACGAAGAAACTGTCGTCTCTTGCGATGATGAAATTGCGGATGAACTTGTTTGAACTGCAGAAGACGAAGACCGCCGATGACTGCTTCGTGATGAACTGGAAAATTGTTTTTGCCCGCTTGACGATGAGCTTTTTTGAATGGCTGAACTTGATGGCTCGACGGTTGCAGTCTCCGATGACGATTGCTCCTCAATTGTTGTAGTTGTGGAAGAGGATGAAGCGGTGCTTTCAGAAGCTGTTGTGGATGTGGCATTGTCACAGGCTGAAAGCATCGCCGTGTATGCGATTGCGGCGAACAAGGGATAAGCCGCAATCGCGCAGAGCGCGCTTTGTGTAGTTTTATTCATTTACGAACCCCACTGGTAATCGCCGGCTTCATAGATTGGATTTTCTCCGTTGAAGCCGCGTGGGCGCTTGATTTTATCATCGAATAAAGTCTTATTGAAAATGCGGAAGTCGCCGCGTTCGTAGCTCTGGAATGAAATGTGACAGAAAATGGGGCCCGCCGGCATGTATTCGCTGAAGCTCATGGTGCGTTCGCCCGCCGTGTAAAGGTAGTTGAAATACTTGCCGTTTAAAACGATGTGGAGACCGATATTTCCGACGGTGAACCAGCGCCCTTTGGCGAGAATGTTTTCGTGGTGGGTGTCGTCGTAGTCCATGACGACAAATTCTGCATCGCCGCTCTTGTCTAAGTGGAAGCGGTACTTATGGTTTCCGCCACAGCAACGCCCGTCGAAAAACCACGTGTATCCGCTTGCGGCTGCAATGCGCGGGTCGCGAACGCTTGTGTCGGGGTGGGCGAGTTGCT
Source organism: Fibrobacter sp. UWB3 (assembly GCF_002210405.1). Classification (NCBI taxonomy): domain Bacteria; kingdom Pseudomonadati; phylum Fibrobacterota; class Fibrobacteria; order Fibrobacterales; family Fibrobacteraceae; genus Fibrobacter; species Fibrobacter sp. UWB3. The sequence continues at coordinate 81,139 of NZ_MWQJ01000014.1, read as the reverse complement.
CGTCTGTGACGATGCGTTCGGGTTCTACAGCGGCGATAAGCTGTGCTAAAGTCTTGGGATTGCTTACGGTCGGGAGACTTACTTTATTCTTGGCTTCGCTTGCGGCTCGCCTGTACAGACGGTATGGAATGCCGTCATCGCTAATCATTGTGAGTTCATCTTCGCTGAACACGTAGTAAGCGTAAGTCTTTGTGCCGCTCTTGGTGACAACGTTAAAACTGCGGTTGTTGAGCGTGTACCACTGCCCTGAAACATTCGGGAAGCCAGAAACTGCCGCAACATCATTTTCTCCGATAACGACAGTGTAGTCGTCGCTGATCCAGGCTTCGTCTGCGGTGGTAATCAAGCGGCAGTCGCGATTCTTGTCGCCTTGGCAGGTGGCTGCAGACGGATTTGCCGCTTCGCAGGGACTTACCATTCCCGGCGGGAGTTCCGTAGACATGCCTAGTCTAAAGCCCATGTCTGCGGCGCCATCGCGGCTGCGGATGGCGCGACGGCTCACTCGCGCAAAATCCGCGGGCTCGCCGTAACTCCCGCCTCTTCGCGTCTTGTTGCCACTTCCTGTGAGCTGTACCGGATTTACCTTGTCTGCGTCCGTGTAGGCTACGAGCCAGTCGTAGACCCATTCCCACGAGTTGCCACTCATGTCGTAAAGTCCAAGCTTGTTTGGTTTCTTAGTGGCAACATCGTGTGATTTTCCGCCGCTGTTTTCGGAATACCATGCCACATCATCGACGTTGTTACTACCTGAAAATTTAAACTTGTCTGCAATTCCGTCTTTGCCACCGCGGGCCGCAAATTCCCATTCGGCGTCTGTGAGCAAGCGGTATTGCCGCCCTGTTTTTTGTCCGAGTTTGCAGGCGTAATTGTTGGCGTCAAACCAGCTTACTCCGATTTTGGGAGCTTTGTCCGATTCCCATGCATTCTTTTTCCCGCCCATGACGGCATTCCATTGGGCTATCGTTACTTCGGTCGGTGCGATATGGTATTCGTCAACTGTTACTTTATGCGAAGGTGTTTCGTAAATTTTATCAGGCTCGGCACAGTTGTCGCAGCCGCGCGTGTAAGTGCCTCCAGCCACATAGACCATGTTGAAGGCGACTCCGTTTATCGTGTCTGCAAAATTTGCGGGCGAGGTGTAGACAAAGGAACTCTCGCTAGAACTGGAATTTGCATGTGCACTAGAGAAGTTCCCTTGCTCGATTTCCGAAGAAGAACTTCTGTGCGGATGCCCGCTTGAAGAGCTTTTGACTGAGCCCGAGGAACTCCCTTGCATTCTGGAAGACGTTGCCGAATTCCCCGCTGAAGACTCCGCTCCTGAAGAAATCAAATCCCCGGATGACGAAGAACCGCCTGCGTTCCCTGTAAAACTGGAACTGGACGAAATTCCAAAATCATCTGTAACGGAAGAAAGATTACTGTTTTCTCCGGAGACTCCGTTGTCCGAAGAATCCGAGCACCCTATGAACATCCCCACTGCGCAACAACACGCAGCATATACACCCGAGGAAAGTATGCGCATATGCACCTCCTTCGAGCAAACCTAACCCAATTTCAAAATAACCTAAAAAAGATGGTTTCGTTTGTAAATTTTCGCAAACGTGTGGACAAAATGCCAGTTTGAGTCGAATGCCTATTTTTTAAGTGTCAAAATTAATCGAAACAAATAAGGATGAACACCGCCTGCACGGGAATGACCACATCGGGTACATCCGTCTCTTTTTTTATCTTTTAACTGAATAAAAAAAGAGGTTTTTAAATGAAAAACGTTGTTCTTTTGGGTGCCACCGGTTCTATCGGTACCTCTAGCGTTGATGTCATTCACCAGCATTCGGATATCTTCAACCTTTACGCTGTGGCTGCAAATAGCAGTGTCGAGAAGGTTGCTGAAATTGTGCGCAAGTACAATGTTGAACGTGTGTGCATGTTCAACGAGACGGCCGCCAAGGAACTTGAAGGCGTGCTTGGCCGAAAGGTTCTTGCTGGCATGGACGGCCTTTGCGAACTCGCTGCCGACCCGAAGGCAGACATTATCATCAACGCCTTGATGGGCGCTGTGGGTTGCCTCCCGACGATTACCGCTATTGAACATGGCAAGCATGTCGCCCTTGCAAATAAGGAAACGATGGTGATGGCAGGCCCGGTCATTTGGGACAAGCTTGCTGAAAATCCGAAGTCCTTCATTACGCCGATTGACTCCGAACACAGTGCCATTTTCCAGTGCCTCGAAGGCGGCAAGCGCGAACACGAAGTCGAATTCCTTGAAATCACGGCTTCGGGCGGTCCGTTCCGCGAACGGCCTATCGAAAAGTTTGAAAACATCACCGTCGCTGATGCCTTGAATCACCCGGTGTGGAGCATGGGCAAGAAGATTACGATTGACTCTGCTTCCATGATGAACAAGGGCCTCGAGGTTCTCGAAGCACATTTCTTGTTCCACATTCCGTATGACCAGATCAAGGTTGTGGTTCACCCGCAGTCCATGGTGCACTCGCTCGTGCAGTTCCGCGATGGTTCCTTGATGGCACAGCTCGGCGCTCCCGACATGCGCATCCCGATTCAGGTGGCTCTCACGTGGCCTGACCGTCTCAAGCTCGAAACCAAGCGCCTCGACTTGCCGACGCTTGCAAAGCTCACGTTCTTCGAACCGGACTTCAACAAGTTCCGTTGCCTCGCTCTTGCCTTTGAAGCTGGCCGCCGTGGCGGTATCGTGCCTTCGATGATGAACGCTGCAAACGAAGTACTCGTGGACCGTTTCCTCAAGGGTAACCTCAAATTCACCGACATCCCGAAGTACGTGGAAATGGTGATGGAAAAGGCCCCGAACGTGACCGGTCACCTTTCGCTCGAACAAGTGCTCGAAGCCGACAAGGAAGCCCGCCTCATGACGGAAGGCTTCTTGAAGTAAGCTGGTCACAAACTAGTTGTAAAGTTCAACAATGGAAATGAAGCTCCGCTTTATTGCGGGGCTTTTGTTGTATATAAATTTATAATAGCCGATTCTAGTGTTAGAGGCGGTGTTGATTGGAGTGTGCATGAAAAAGATGACAATGGCGGTATGCTTTGCCGCTGTTTCTGCGTTCGCCCAGTGGGGCGGTGGTATGGGCGGGGGCTTTGGCGGCCCGCAAGGTGGTGGCAGTGTTCCTGATGCCGAAAAAACAGCCGATGTCAATTATGTAGGCGATGGAAAGACCTATCATACATTGGATATTTACATCCCTAAGGAAGTAAAGGAATCGTATCCTGTGGTCATCCATACTTACGGCAGCGCCTGGAGTATGAACAACATGAAGGGCTCTGCGGACTTGAGCACCATTTGCGCTGCTTATGTCAAGGCGGGCTATGCTGTAGTTACGCCTAATCACCGTTCTGCTAGCGATGCCATATATCCGGCTCAGCTGCACGATATCAAGGCCGTGGTGCGTTTTGTCCGCGGCAATGCGGCCAAGTACAAGTTCGACACGAATTTTGTGGCCGTTTCCGGGTTCTCTTCGGGTGGTCACCTTTCGAGCCTCGTGGCGACGACTTGCGGTTTGAAAGAGGGCAAGTCCGGCTCGGTGACGGTCGATTTGGTCGGTAATCTCGGTGAATTTACATCGTTCAGCAGCTGTGCTGATGCTGCCGTGCTTTGGTCTCCTCCGACCGACATCTACACGATGAACCCCATTAGCATGGGTGGCTCCGGAACAATGGAAGGGAAATTCATTGGCGTGGAACGCGAAGGCAACAAGGACAAATGGATGGTTGCAAGTTCTCCCTATTATGCAAGCGATGACGATCCGCCGATAATCATGTTTCATGGCACGTCCGATAATATTGTGAACATTGAACAGAGTGAGGAACTTTACGATTCCCTAAAAAATCACAATGTGGTAACGGAATTTGTCAAAGTATCGGGCGGTTCTCATGGCGGTGACAAGATGAACTCGACCGAGAATTTGAACAAGGCTGTTGCCTTCCTGGACAAGGCGCGCGAAGCTAAAACCACTGTTAAAAAAGATTCGACGGTAGGTTTTGTGCCTAGACTTGCAAAGTCCTTCGGTATGGAAATTCGTGGAAACCGGCTGTCTATTCTCGGAGGCGATGGCGCTTTCCGTTACACGGTGGTTTCTGTAAACGGGGAACGCAAAGCTGGCGGATTTTTCCGTAAGGAACTCGATTTATCTCAATTGCCAGTTGGCATTTATGGGATTATGGTAGAGGCGCCTTCGGGAACATCAAACTTCATAAAATTTGCGAAGAAATAATACATTGGGTACAGTTGTAACCAGATTGTCCAACAAAAGTTGGGCAATCTCTTTTTTTTAGGGGTAAATTTATATTGTGAAAAATGGCAAGGAGTGTCTTATGAAAGTCTCGTTCGGCTTGAAACAGTATATTTCTGCTGCGGCTGTCGCATTGACGTTCGCGTCTACAGCGTTTGCAGCAACGGCTTACATCAACCAGGTCGGTTATCGTACCACGGATCCGAAGGAATTTACGCTTTTTGAAGGTTCTGGCGATATTGAAATTGTGGATGCCGCCGGTCAGACAGTCCTTACGACAACGCCGAAGGCCGCTACGAAGTGGAATCCGAGTGGCCAGAATGTGCAACTTGTCGATTTCTCCGAACTGAAGACTCCTGGAACTTACAGCATTACGCAGGGCGGTCAAGTGCTCCGTTCCGATTTGGTGATTGCGGAAAAGCCGTTTGAAAGCATTGCCAAGGCTGCGCTCAAGTGGTACTACTACCAGCGTGCTTCTATGGCGTTGGAAGAAACTTATGCAGGTCAGTGGAAACGCGATGCGGGCCACACCAATCCGACTGCTAAAATGCATAGCTCTACAGGTGCTTCGGGTACGCTTGAAACGAGTAAGGGCTGGTATGATGCTGGTGACTATGGTCGCTATATCGTGAACTCGGGCATTACGACTTATACGCTCCTTTCGCTTTATGAACACTTCCCGGATTACTTCAAAACGCTCAAGTGGAATATTCCGGCTGAAGGCACTTTGCCGGACTTGCTTGCCGAAATCAAGTATAATCTTGACTGGATGCTCACCATGCAGGCCGAAGATGGCGGTGTTTACCACAAGCTTTCGACGCTCCAGTTCCCAGGTGATGTGATGCCAGCGAAGGATACGGACCCGCTCTATGTGATTGGCAAGGGTACGGGGGCTACGTTTAATTTTGCTGCTGTGATGGCGACGGCCTATCGAGTGTTTAAGCCGTTTGACGCCACCTATGCAGCAACGTGTCTCGAAGCGGCCAAGAAGGCCTATGCCTGGGGTGCCCAGCATCCTGATGTGGCTTTCAACAATCCGATGGATGTCGCAACAGGTTCGTACAGCGACGGCAAATTGGATGATGAAAAGGTCTTTGCCGGTATGGAATTGTTTATTTCTACGGGTGAAGCCTCTTATAAGCCGACTTTAAATGCAAATGAAGCAAGCATTGTTCCTGCTTGGCCTGAAGTCTATGGCCTTGCGGTTTATGGTGCTGCAAGTCATCCGACTGAAACTGGTGACGAAGCTGCAACGGCTAAAAAGATGCTCACGGAATATGCCAATGAGTTTGCCTATGTCTCCACGACGGGTTTTGGCGTTGTGATGTCCCAGGAAGACTTCGTTTGGGGCTCGAATGCAGTTGCCGGTAATCAGGGCGTGTTCCTCCTCCATGCTTATTACGTGACTGGCGAGCAGAAGTATTACGAAGCCGCAAAAAAAGTGGTGGACTATTTGCTTGGCAAGAACCCGCTTGATATGTCCTTTGTGACTGGTTTCGGAACAAAGTCTCCGAAACTGCCGCACCATCGTCCGAGTACAGCCGATAAGGTGACGGATCCTGTTCCGGGCATGGTTGTGGGTGGCCCGCAGCCGGGTGGTGAAGATATTGGAACGAAGTCTTGGGAATGCAAGGATTATAAAACGGGTCAGGCTGCCACTTCTTACATTGACAATCGCTGCAGCTATGCAACCAACGAAGTCGCTATCAACTGGAATGCTCCGTTTGCATACCTGGTTGGTGCCATGGAAGCCTTGAATGCCGGTTATGCTCCGTCCTTTGCTGCAGAAGGTGTTGCAAAGGGTGGCACTTCCGCTCTCAGACCTTCGATTTTGAGAAACCGTGGAACGGTCGATGCTACACCGCGTCTGCGCTTTGTGGATCAGAAGGTGTTTGTCGAAAAGAATGGCAAACGCTTTGACCTCAAGGGCCATCTTCTCAAGTAAGAACTCCTAACGAACCTCAAAAATCCATATTCATAGAATGCAGAAACGGCGTCCCTCCCGGGACGCCGTTTTTGTCATTTCCCTAACGGGGCTTGACTGCTACGGCTCGGCAATAAGAATGAGTATACTTATTCTTGCTGCACTCGCCTTGCATGTCATTCCCCTAAAGGGGTCTGACTTGTTCGCCTCGGATATAGAAACATGCAAGCATGTTTCTGCATCACTCGGCTCCTTTGTCATTCCCGCCACCGAGCGGGAATCTCCCTTTCAATGGATAAAACACTTGCAACACTTTTCTTTAAAATGATGTTCGGACGGGTGGAAAATATGCTTGAACGGCTCTATATTATGTGGGCTAAAACTTGCACTTTTTTACGAGGATGTTTGTGAATAATCATGCGTTAAAGTCCGTAGCGCTTGCCGCGCTCGTCGCAGCCCCAGCTTTCGCAGCGACTGCCTACATCAACCAGATTGGCTACCGTCCGGGCGATTTCAAGGAACTCGCCTTGGTCGATGCAAACGGCAACGTGGATTTTGTGAATGCAGCCGGCCAGGTCGTTCTCTCCGTGACGCCTAAGGCCGCATCTTACTGGGATGCGAGCGGTCAGAATGTCCAGCTCGTCGATTTCTCCAAGCTTGCCGAAGCGGGCAAGTACAGTATCAAGGTAAACGGCAACGTGCTCCGTTCTGATCTCGTCGTGAAATCCCAGACGTACGAAGAAATCGTCAAGGCTTCCATCAAGTGGTTCTATTACCAGCGCGCTTCCATGGCTCTCGAAAGCCAGTATGCAGGCAAGTGGGCCCGCGCAGCCGGCCACACGAATCCGACTGCTGAACTTCACAATTCTACGGGTGCTTCGGGTACGATCAATTCCAGCAAGGGCTGGTACGATGCTGGCGACTACGGCCGTTACATTGTGAACTCGGGTATTACGACCTACACGCTCCTCTCTCTTTACGAACACTTCCCGCAGTATTTCAAGACGCTCAAGTGGAACATCCCGGCCGAAGGCTCCCTCCCGGATTTGCTTGCCGAAATCAAGTACAATCTCGACTGGATGCTCACCATGCAGGCGTCCGATGGCGGCGTCTACCACAAGCTCACTTCTCTCGGTTTCCCGGGCGATGTGATGCCGGCCGCGGACAATTCCAAGCTTTATGCTATCGGCAAGAGCACGGCGGGCACGTTTGACTTTGCTGCCGTGATGGCAATGGCTTCCCGCATTTACAAGCCGTTCGATGCCACTTACGCTTCCAAGTGCCTCGAAGCTGCCAAGAAGGCTTATGCTTGGGGCCTCTCGAACCCGAGCCGCAACTATCTCGCCAATCCGTCGGATGTTTCGACGGGTGCCTACGAAAACGACAACCCGAACGACGAAAAGGTTCTTGCCGGGACAGAACTCTTCATCACGACGGGTGATGCTTCTTACAAGCAGTCCGGCTCATCGGAATACGTTTCGTACTGGGGCGATGTCATGGGCCTTGCCACGTACGAAAAGGCTACGCATCAGGCGCAATTTGGTGGCGATGCAAACGAAGCCAAGCAAAAGATTTTGGGCACTGCAGACAACTTTGCTAACCGCGCCGAAAAAGGCTTTGGCGTCGTGATGGCAAAGGATGACTTTGTATGGGGTTCCAATGCGGTTGCCTCCAATCAGGGCGTTTGGCTGTTGCATGCTTACTACCTCACGGGCGAACAGAAGTATTACAAGGCTGCCGTCAAGGTTCTTGATTACTTGCTCGGCAAGAACCCGCTTGACATGTCTTTCGTAACTGGTTACGGCACCAAGTCTCCGAAAATGCCGCACCACCGCCCGAGTACTTCGGATAACGTAGAAGAACCGATCCCGGGTATGCTTGTGGGTGGCCCGCAGCCTGGCGGCGAAGACGTTGGTTCTGCCGCCGAATGGAAGTGCGCTGATTATCGCAAGGGCCAGGCGGCAACCGCTTACACCGATCAGCGTTGCAGCTACGCCACGAACGAAGTCGCTATCAACTGGAACGCTCCTCTTGCATACCTCGCTGGCGCTATCGAAGCCATCAACGCGGGCTATGCACCAGAATTTGCAGCCGCAGGCGTTGCAAAACAGGATACGCCGGCCTCTAGTTCTTCTGAGGTTCCCGCAAGTTCATCTTCGAGCGTACCGCAGAGTTCTTCCTCCGAAGTTGCAAGTAGTTCTTCCGCGATTTCTGGCAATTCCTCCTCTTCCGAGATGCCCGCAAGCTCATCTTCTATTCCGGGCGTTTCCTCTAGCTCTTCTGCAAACGTAGAATCTTCAAGTTCGCAGGGCACGATTGCAATTCACGCTACGGTGGATTACAAGGCCGTTCGCTCGACGCAGCCGCGCCTCCGTTTCGACGACCAGAAACTCTTCATCGAAAAGAACGGCAAGCGCTTTGACCTCAAGGGCCATCGCATTAAGTAAATTCTCTCATATTCATAGAATGCAAAACGGTGCTCCATTCGGGGCATCGTTTTTTGTGTCATGCCCGCCGGAGCCTGTGCTGAGCGCGGTCGAAGTAAGCGGGCTTCTCCTTATATACTTGTAATTGCGTTACATCGCGCTTGATTATAATTACTAAATTGTCCTTATGATGTCGAGTATATTAAATAATTTGTTGATGTTCGTTTTGGGGCTTTTGGCATTGAGCTTCCTCGTGACCATTCACGAACTGGGTCATTTTATTGTCGCCAAGTGGAATAAAGTCCGAGTGAACACGTTCTCGGTAGGATTTGGCAAAAAGCTTTTCCGCTTCAAGAAGGGCGAAACGGAATATTGCATCTCAGCAATTCCTTTTGGCGGCTACGTCGCCATGGCGGGCGAAAATCCAGATAGCATTGAAGATGGTAAGCTTCCATCGCAAGATGATTTTTTGGGGAAATCGGTTGGCGCTCGGGCAGCAATTGCTTTTGCAGGTCCGTTTGTGAATATCGCATTTGCGTTTATCCTTCTGATTTTCCTTTATATGGTTGGCGTTCAGGAACCGGATAATAAGAGTCTCATTATCGGTTTTGTGGCGAAAAATTCTTCTGCTGAAATCGCTGGCATCCAGCCGGGCGATACGATTACGTCTATCAATGGCAAGCAAACGCAAGGTTGGGATGACTTCCGTGAACAGATCGGCGTGAGTCTCGGTGCCGATGTGATGCTCGAGGTTCATCGTGGCGGGGCGCCGCTCGCCATCAAGGTTGTTCCACAAGAACTCGTGATTCCGGCTGCAGATTCGACTTCTGAACCCATCAAGATGGGAATTGGCGATATCGGTATTTATCCGCGCAACCGCGTGATTGTGCGTCTGCCGCCCAAAGAAGGTTCTGCCGCGCAAAAGGCGGGCATCATGCGCGGTGATACGATTTTTGAAATCAATGGTGAACATATTTCGCGTTACGAAGAAGTTGTTCGTTTGATTGATGGTTCCAAAGGTGCCGAAGTCAACGTGACGCTTTTGCGTAATGGCGAAAAGGTCAATGTGAAGATGACTCCCGCTTACGATGAAGAATTCAAACGCTACATTGTGGGCATCCAGATGGGCTATGTGATGTTCAGTGAAACGCATCTTGTGCGTCGCGGTCCGATTGAAGCGTTCGAAAAGACTTGCGCTACGAGCTGGAAAATGACGACGAGCATTTTCCGCTATTTCAAGCGCTTGTTCCAAGGCCAGGTGAAAGTCGATGCATTCTCCGGCCCGGTTTCGATTGTCGCTGTGATGGGCAATGTGTGGATGAGCGGATTCCAGGATTTCCTCATGCTCCTTGCGCTTATCAGCATCAACCTGGGTGTGATGAACTTGCTCCCGCTTGCGATTACCGATGGCGGTCTCCTGATGTTCCTCGGTATCGAAAAGTTACGTGGCAAGCCGCTGAGCCTCAAGACTCAATCCGTAATCCAGAACGTCGCTGCGGCATTCTTCATCAGCTTCTTCGTGTTTATCACGATTCTTGATTTCGGGAAAATCTCGCTCTTCTTGAAATAAAAAATGGCGGCTTTAGCCGCCGTTTTTTTGTCATTCATCTCCGATGCTTCTTTGTCATTCCCGCCTACCTGTCCTCACTTGACGGGGACGAGCGGGAATCTCCATTTATCTCGCTTGCATGTACGCGTACGCGAAATTCATCGGCGGTGTGCTGATGCAAATGTATTCGAAAATCTCGGGTCCCATATTGCGCAGCCCGTGGATTTCCTTCTCTGCAAAACGCACGACATCGCCTGCTTCAAACGGAACTTCCTTATCGTCAGCAAGCAAGAGAACGCCACGGCCTTGGACTGCGACCCACACCTGTTCCGACGTGTAATGCTTATGACGCGGCTGTTCTGCACCCGGCATGACCGAAACCTTCGTGACCGAAACCTTTTCTGACCTGCTGTTCTCGGGCGTGAGCAACTGTGCAGACTCCACTCCAGGATTGCACAAAACCGTTATGTCGTACTTTTTAATCAGTTCCATTTCGTGTACAAAGATAGCTCTTTATTGTGCGCTGAAGGCTCAAAGCTGTGCTATTCTTGCGTATTTTGCAGGTTTTAGGCTTCCATCCCGAGAACGGCACGGGCGAGCTGGTCTGCGCAAGAGGTTGGCTTTCCGCCGCAGGTGTTGCCGAGCAACTTGGCTGCAATGTCTTCAGCCTTCATACCTTCACAAAGTTTTGCAATCGCCTTGAGGTTTCCGTTGCATCCACCCGTAAAGCGAATGTTGCGGATTGTGTCTCCATCGCGCGTGAACTGAATTGTCGTTGCGCATGTACCTTTTGTCTTAAATGTTTCTTCCATAGAAAACTCGTTGTTGTAATTGTCTGTCATGCCCGTCGCTAAGCGGGGGCATCTCCTTTACATTGTCATTCCGGCCTACGAGCCGGAATCTCCTTGAAAGGATTTGTTTTTACACTAAATATAGAATGTCTTGTCAATGAGTGTGGCACCGTAGCGATCGCTAGTTATTTTTTATAGATTATAGCAACAAACTATATGGCAATGGTTTAGGTATGAATATTCTTGTTCTTTCTGGGAGCCCGCGCAAGGGCGGCAATACAGATTTGCTGGTGGAATCGTTTGTGAAGGGTGCTTCGCAAAAGCATCAAGTTGAAGTTGTTTCCGTTCACGATTACAAAGTCAATCCTTGCATTGGTTGCAATTCGTGCTTTGCCCGCGAAGACCACAAGTGCTGCCAGAAAGATGATATGCAGATCGTCTATGACAAAATGGCCAAGGCCGAAATGCTCGTGATTGCATCGCCGGTTTATTTCTACGGCTTGAGCGCACAGCTGAAAGCGGTCATCGACCGTTTCCACAATCCAATTCGCGATACTTTTCACATCCACAAGATGGCGCTCCTCTTGGTGGGTGCGGCTTCGCTCCCGGAACTGTTCGATGGCATTCTTGTACAGTACAAGCTTTGCCTCAACTTCTTCAAGCTGCAGGATATGGGCCAGGTACTTGTGCGCGGTGCAAAGGACAAAGGAGATGTCAAGAACTGCGATGCGCTCCAGAAAGCTTTTGAGTTAGGACAAAGTCTTTAATAATGATTGAGGAGGGAAAAATGAAACGCTTTCGTGATTTTATCGGTTACTTGTTGGGTGGGTTTCTCTTTGTGATGCTCATCCCGACAATCATGTGGCTTGCGTCTGGAATGCCCGCGCTTTGGCCGGTCGATACATGGCGTTGCATTGTGGCGCCTATTGTGATGCTTGTGGGCCTTGTGCTGAGTATTTGGACTATCGTCTACATGCGCAATCGTGGCAAAGGAAACCCGATGGATGCTTTCGGCCACGAAGTGGCCCCGCGTACGCAGCATCTGATGATTGAAGGTCCGTACAAGATTAACCGCAACCCGATGCTGACGGGAACCCTCGTTTATCTCGTGGGTGCCGCCGTGTGGCTGTGGACTTGGCAATCTTGCGTCGTGTTCGTCGTCTTCTTTGCGATTATGATGGTGCAGGTGCTAAGCGAAGAAAAACGCCTCCGCCGCGACTTCGGCGAAGAATACGAAGAGTATTGCAAACACTCGAGAAGGTTTTAGAGATTACGTCCACAAGCTTGTGATGAACATTGGGCTTGCGTCAGTTGCCTTCTTGAATCCGCAGTATTCGTAAAAGTCTATTTCCTTGTCGTATGCCACGACGACAATACGCAAGTAATCCTTGTACACGTCCTTGACTTTTTCGACAAGAGCCTTGCCGATGCCTTTTCCTTGGTATTCCGGGCGTACAAGCAAATAATGAACATACGCATTCATGATGCCGTCGTCCATTGCGCAAATCATACCGACAAGCTTGTCGCCGTCCCATGCTGAAATGGCCGTCTTGAAATTCTTCATGGCGATAACAAGTTTGTCAGGGAAATGCCCCGAAGACCATTCCACCGAAAGGAACAAATCTTTTAAATCTTGCTCTGAAAAATCATGAATTGTTTTGTACGTGATAGACATAATTACGTTTAAATATAACATTGTTGACAGTGCTGTCACGAAATTTTATCTTGAAACCAAATGAAAATCGAAATCGCGACAATCAATGATATTCCCGAGCTCATGGAACTGCATGATAGGGCGTTCTTTGCTATTGCTGCAGAAGTAGATTGGCTCGATGCTCCCGGTTTGAAGGAATCTCTGGAGCAAGCCTGCGAAGACTTTCCGAAATACATGACGCTAAAGATGCTCTCTGACGATGGTAAAATTGTTGGCTCTGTTCGTGGACGCGTTGAAGATGGCTCATTGTATATCGGTCGCTTGATGGTTCTGCCGGAATGTCAAGGGCGCGGATACGGCAAAATCCTGTTTCGCGAGATTCAGAAGAGAATGCCGCACAATCGTGCATGGCTGTTTACCTGTGGTGAAGTCCAGCGCACGGTTTCGTTCTACGAACGTGAAGGTTTTCGCACATTCAACACTGAACGTTTCGAAAATGGTCACACGTGGATTTCCATGGAAAAAAGTAATTAGTCCTTATTATTCTTTTTTTCCAAACTCATGAAAAAACATGCGTCTAATTCGCAAGGCAGAATTTGTAGTTCCTCGGAAATCATTTGTAATCCGTTTTCTAAATATTCATATGTGGCGTCATCTTGAAGAGCTTTAGGCCCTGGAATAAAATTACAGCCGCAATTTTCTAAAACCTTAATAACTCTGCTGTCAATAGGAATCTCGTATATAGACAGACCTAACCACTGTAGAAAATTACGTGATTGTTTTAAACCGAGACCTTTGTATTTCCCGCTTCTTAGATAGTCTATAACTTGCTTTTCATCTTCTTTTGAATGATCTTTTTTTAGAAGTGTTAGTTTTTTCTGAAGTATGTCCCATTCTCCTAATTCCCATTCTTTTATAATAAGAATAAGCCATTCTGCAATTGTATTGTATCTTCGAAGATTGAATTTTTTTAATTCTTCTATGATGAAATTATGATTGTTCTTGCAGTAATTAAAATCAAAGAGCTTTGATTCTGATTTTAGTAGTTGGTCTGTGGGGGAGTTTTCTCCAGATTTTTGTCGTGATGTTATTTCGCATCCAACTAGTATTTTCCAAACATTGTTTTTTGAAAGGTCTATTCCCTTTTTTTCAATGTTTTTGGATTTTCGTTCTTTTGCAAGTTTGGAATCTATATTGTCGATTATCACTTTCCGGATGTTTTCTAATACAGTGTTGTCGATTGTCCAAATAGATTTCATTTTTATAATCTCGCTCAATTAATATTACAGTATATACCAATATAATGAATTCATGCTAATCAAGCGACGACTATCGTGTCGTTCACAACCAAAAAAGGCAAATGCAGCGGTTTCAGCAGAGAGAGTACGCGGCTTCTAAGATTCTTCAATCATCCCGAACTTATCGTAATTGATTTTTTACTGATTTGGTTTCTGCATAAGATTCTTGAGTAATTGGGCAGATTACCATTCTTTTCTGCATAAAAAGTGCAATGCTATATGCGGAAAAGGGGCTGATTATTTGCAAAAATGGGGCGCAACGAGGCCCCTTTTCTTAAATTTCTGCATAATATATATTATAGCTGTAATTCAAAATTAGGGGAATGATTATGGCTATGTCAGTATTGCAAATAAGGCTTGATGAAAATTTGAAAAATCAAGTATCGGCTCTGTTCGAACGGTTGGGAATGGATGTTCCTACAGCGGTTCGTGCTTTTTTTAGGAGGGCTCTTGTGGAAAATAAACTCCCTTTTGAAATGAATGAAGTTCCGTCTGCGACAAATCAAGATGGGGAAAATTTGTTGAGCCTTTTGCATAAGGCCCAGCGTTTGGCTTATGAAAATGGGGTGGCGAATTTGAGCGAAGAAGAAATTGAGGCGGAGATTAAGGCTACTCGTGCTGAAATGAGGAATAAAAAGAAATGATTTATGCAGTAATTGATACGAATATTCTTGTTTCTGCTGCTTTGGCGTATAATAATCGGAAATCTATACCGTATTTGATATTTAAAGGGGTTTTTGATAAATCGTTTATTCCGTTGGTCGATGATAATATTGTTAAGGAATATCGGAATGTTCTATATCGACCTAAATTTTCATTTGAAACGTTTCTTGTTGATAAAATCATCAATACGATTTTAAAGTATGCAGTTAACCAAACCGTGCCGTCAACGGGTACAGAATTGCCTGATGAGGATGATATTATTTTTTATGATGTTGCTGTAGCCCATCAGGACAAGGGTGCGTATCTTGTGACGGGAAATCAAAAACATTTTCCCAATTGTCCTTTTGTTATTTCTGCACGAGATTTTTTGACTGTTATAACTCCAAGTTCGTTGCCTAATGTAGTAAGTGAAAATAAAGTTCCCTATGATGCGTATGGACTTTTGGATGCTTTGCATAAAGCCCAGCGTTTGGCTTATGAAAATGGGGTGGCCAATTTAAGCGAAGAAGAAATAGAAGCGGAGATTAAGACGGCTAGGCGAGAACGGCATCAGCGTTGATTCGTTCTTTTTTCTACATTTTCCCCCGTACAAGTATAAGGACTCGCTTATGAATATTCTCGTCGTTGGTAGCGGTGGTCGCGAACATGCCATCGCTCTTGCAGTCAAGAAGTCGCCGCTGTGCGACACTCTCGTGTGCGCTCCGGGCAACCCGGGCATGGCAAACCTCGGCAAGTGCGTGCCGGTCGATGTGGCCGACCCGAAGGCTATCGCCGACCTCGCGGTTGCCGAAAAGATTGACCTCGCGGTCATCGGCCCCGAAATTCCGCTGGTCGCCGGCGTGGTAGATGAATTCCGCCGTCGCGGGCTGCGCGCTTTCGGCCCGACTGCGGCTGCTGCCGCGCTCGAAGGCTCCAAGGCCTTCAGCAAGGATATCATGAAGAAGTATAACGTGCCGACGGCAGCCTTCGAGACCTTCACCGATCTCGCCTCCGCCAAGAAGTTCCTTGCCGAACACCCGGCTCCGATCGTGGTGAAGGCGTCGGGCCTCGCTGCGGGCAAGGGCGCTATCGTCTGCATGACCGACAAGGAAGCGAACGACGCTGTCGAAGAAATGCTCGGCGACAAGGCCGTGTTTGGCGAATCCGGCAAGACGGTCGTGATTGAAGAATTCATGGACGGCGAAGAGGCCTCCATCTTCGTGGTTTGCGACGGCAAGGATTACGTGATTCTCTCTTCTGCCCAGGACCACAAGCGCGTCTTTGACGACGACAAGGGCCCGAACACCGGTGGAATGGGCGCTTACAGCCCGGCTCCGGTAGTCACGGACGCTCTCCTTGACGAGGTGAAGAAGACGATTATCGAACCGACCCTCAAGGGCATGGCCGCCGAAGGCAAGCCCTACACGGGCGTGCTCTACGTGGGCATCATGGTGACTGCGAAGGGCCCGAAGGTCGTGGAATACAACTGCCGCCTCGGCGACCCCGAATGCCAGATTGTGCTCCCGCTTTACGACGGCGATGTGCTTGCGTTGTTCGACGCTGCCGAAAAGGGCGAACTTGCCAAGCTCGGTGCCCCGAAGGCTCCGAAGGGCAGCTCCGCAATCGTCGTGCTTGCAAGCGCCGGTTATCCGGGCTCCTACGAAAAGGGCAAGGTCGTCACGGGTATCGAAGAAGCCGAAAAGAACGGCGCCCAGGTGCTCCATGCCGGTACCAAGATGGTTGATGGCAAGCTGGTCACGAACGGTGGCCGCGTGTTCGGCGTGGTGGGCCATGGCGAAACGCTCCAGGCCGCTCTCGACATCGCTTACGAAGCCGCCGAGAAGGTTCAGTTCGAAGGCAAGTTCTACCGCAAGGACATCGGCAAGAAGGGTTTGGCCCGTCTCGCCAAGATGGCGAAATAAGGACTTAATACGTCATTCTGAGGACTGAAAGTCCGAAGAATCCAGTAAAATAAAGTTCTGGATCCTTCGCGTTGCTCAGGATGGCGAAATAAGAGGTAACAAAATGGATTTGAAAGAAAATGCAAAGGTCGGTATCGTTGCGGGTAGCAAGTCCGACCAGGAAACTGTAGATAAGATTACCGCCGTGCTCGACAGCTTCGGCATCGTGTGGGAATTCAACATCCTCTCCGCGCACCGCACCCCGAACGCCACCGCGAAGTATGCTCGCGAAGCCGCCGGGCGAGGCCTCCAGGTCCTCATCGGTGTTGCTGGCCTCGCTGCAGCCCTCCCGGGCGTGCTCGCAGGGCACACGATTCTTCCGGTGATTGGTCTGCCCTGCGCCGGCGGCCCGCTCAACGGCGTCGATGCTCTGCACTCCATCGTGCAGATGCCCCCGGGAATCCCGGTGGCCACGGTCGGCATCGGCAACGGCAAGAACGCCGGTTACCTCGCCGCCCACATCGTCGCCATCGCAGATCCGGCTGTCCGCGAAAAGCTCATCGCTTACCGCAAGGGCCTCGGGGATATCGAAGGCTAAGCCTTTTATTCCTATCTAGAATAAAAAAAACAGAGCGCCTGTGCGGTTTCCGCGGGCGTTCTTTTATATATTGTCCTTATCTTGAATTTTATCCTTTAAACAGAGTATTGGGGTTTATGATTTTTCGTGCTGTGAAAAGAGTTTTGCTGTTGGGACTTGTTTTGTCATTTTCGTCTATGGCGGCGGAGTCTCTGGTTTCGTCCTCGTCCGCGCTGTCCCAAAGTGCGGCGACTCTCGATAAACAGTCTCTGTCCTCGGCGACTCTCGAAAAGCCGTCTCCAAGCGTTCTGTCGTCCTCAAGTGCTAGTGCCCCTGCAAAGCCGCTTCCCAAGTGGCAGACCCTGCCCGAAATCAGCGCTCCGTGGATGAAGGGGGAACGCCTTGAATATGAGCTCAGCTGGGGCTTTATTACGGCAGGCTATGCGACGATTGAAGTCAAAGCGCGTAATGATGGAAAATCCGAAATTTACACTTATGCGACCGCCAACAAGACCGTCAATAAGTTCTACCCGGTTCATGATACTGTTTTTACACTTGTTCGCAATAAAGGTCTCATGACGGATGTGTTCCGCAAGTCTCTCCATGAGGGAACATTCCATAACAAGTCATTAATTCGTTTTGATCGCAATGCCAAGAGGGCACTCCTGTCCGATACCGTGTTTAAGGATCCTGTCAAGCATGTGGTTAAGCGCTCTGCGGATACGTCCGTGACTATCGAGGGGCTTGAGCATAGCATTATGTCGGCGTTTTATCTTGTGCGTACACTCCCGCTTAAGGAAGGGGCTACGTCCCGTTTTTCGGCTGTGAGCGGCAAAAAACGCTATGAACTCAAGGTGATTGTACACAAACGCGAAACGATTAAAACAGACTTGGGCTCGTTCAAAACAGTTAAAGTAGAACCTGTTTTGGATGGCGATGGCATTTTCAACTCCAGTGGCCGTATTTTCATCTGGTTTACCGATGACGAAAAGCGGATTCCTGTGCTTATGCAGTGCGAAATTGCGCTTGGAAGTATTAAGGCCGAGCTAACAAAAGTAAAATAGCCATACTAGAATCTTACGAAAATGTAAAATCAAACGAAAAAACAAGTTTTACAAGAAGTTTTTGAAAAAAACTTGGATAAAAAGTTATATTCCAAGCGTGGTTATTTATCCGAGGCTTTTTTAATGCTGAAAAAACTGTTGTTGCTGTTGTGTCTGTCCTGTTTGGTTGCTTGGGCTGCCCCATCAAAAGCACGTAAAGCGACTATGAAGTCTAAATCAAAGAAGGCAACAACCGCTGTTGTCGAACAGACGGTTGAAACACCTGCAGCTGCGCCTGCTGAAACAGATGATGGTTTTATGTCTGTTTCTGAAAGTTCTTCTTCTGCTGCTAAGGCTTCTGCTGATGACGATGACGAAGAAGAAAATGTCGAGGCTTCTACGGCTGGCATGACTGCTGCCCAGAGGCAGGATTATTTTACCCGTAAAAAGTTTGAAGAAGAACAGCGCTTGGACGAATATGCAAACTCCGAACGCCGTCGTGACTGGCTGAAAGACCGTCTTATTTTTGAATTGGGCCTCGGTTCCCGTATGCCGTTCATGGGCGAAACGGGCATGGGTATGGGCCTTGGTGCTGGCATCGAATATATTACCCGCTGGCATGTGGGTGCTTTTGCTTCTTTCGGTTTCTTGCCGAAGGTCAAGGATAGCGAATTCGAATACTGGGATCTCGAAGGCGGTACGGGCTATAAGATCGGTATCAATTACTACTTCTTCCCGAAGATTCCTATCCATTTGGGCTTGTCCGCTTCTTATGGTACGGTTTACTTTGATCATGACATGACTCCGAATTCGGATAATGTCCGTAGCTTGATTTCTGTGAAGGGTTATCAGTTCGATGTGTTGGTATCCTACCTCACTAGCGAATGGTACTACTTGCAGTTCTCCTTCGGTTTCTACTATGCTCCGGATCTTGCTAAGCCTCGCGAAAAGAACCCGAGTTTCACAAAGACTCAGGATTCCAAGACCGAAGCCGTCGATACCTATGTTTCTCGTGTCGTGAACAAGGACGGTATGGATAAGATGGGCATCGTGTTTGGCATTACCATCGGTTATTCCTTCCCGGAATTCTTCCCGGACGATACCGAAAAGCGTCGCCGTCAGCGTGAAAAGGAACGCAAGAACGCCAAGTAATTTACGCCTAGCCTAGCTTAAGTGCTAAAAAGCCCGCCAGTTCAAAGGAACGGCGGGCTTTTTGTTTGCTTTTAATACCCATGTCCGGAATCGAACCGGAATACCTTCCTTCGGAGGGAAGGACACTATCCATTGTGATACACGGGCCTAAGCCTTTAAGGCGGGTATAATATAGTAAAAAAGCGTTTGTCACCCCGGCTGGAGCCTGCCCCGGACTGGTTCCGGGGTGCCGGGGTCGCCTTTTCCTAGTCTATCAATTTGACCACAAGTTCGTGCGGTTCGGCGTCAACGACGAGTGCGTTGTGGAATTCACCAACGTCGCCATCGCCTTCGATGACCTTCACGATATCGTCGTTTTCCATCGAGTTGCCTTCTGTGCGGCCGTAGAAGTGGTATTCGCTTTCTTCGGCGACCTGGTCGATGATAATCTTGACGGTCTTTCCGATCATGTTCTCGGCGTATTCAGCGGCGAGTTCTTCCTGATAGTCCGTGACTGCTTCGAGCCTTGCTCGGGCGTCGCTTTCATCCACGGCAGGGAGGTCCATTTCCATCACCGGAGTGCCTTCTTCGGGGCTGAACACAAAGCCGCCCAGGTGGTCGAATTGCACGTCCTGCAACAACTCCATCAGCTCTTCAAAATCTTCGTGCGTTTCACCGGGGAAACCGACGAGCACCGTGCTGCGGAGCGTCACGCCCGGGATGCGTTCGCGAATCTTGTGCAACAGGTCGACAAGTTCTTTTTTGCGGTAGTTGCGCTTCATGTTCTTGAGCATCTTGTCGCTTGCATGCTGGATAGGCATATCCACGTACTTCACAAGGCGTGGTTCGTTTGCCATCAAGTCCAGAAGTTCATCGTCCACGAACATCGGGTACCAATAGAGCATACGGATCCACGGGATGCTCGTGTTGTCCAAGAGTGCGCGCAAAAGTTCGACAAGCGTGCCACCTTTTTTGCCCTTCTCACGTCCAAAGTAAGTCGTGTCCTGCGCAATCAAAGTAATTTCCTTGACGCCCTGCGCTTCGAGGTCTTTGGCCTCTGCTACGATGTCTTCAATGGAACGGGAATCCTGCTTGCCGCGAATCAGCGGAATGGCGCAGTAGGCGCAACGGCGGTTGCAACCTTCCGCAATTTTCAGATAAGCGTGGTGGCTAAATCCTCCCAAGTTCATGCGGGGGAGGTTTTCGGCGTCACAGCTCTGCGGAGCGACAATGCCCATCTTCTTCAAAAGTTCGCCCGGCTTGTACGTGCCGACCCAGTAGTCCACTTCGGGCAGTTCCTTCATCAGCTCTTCGCCATAGCGGCCGCTGAGGCAGCCCGAAACAATCAGTTTCTGCTTGGCCTTCTTGGCTTTGGCCTGGGCAAGAATCGCGTTGATGGATTCTTCCTTAGCGGCTTCGATAAAACCGCATGTGTTCACGAGGATGTAGTCCGCCTTTCCGGCGGTATCGCAGGTAGCAAAACCTGCATGGAGCATTTCACCGACGAGGTTTTCGGCATCGACCTGGTTTTTTGCGCATCCGAGATGCACGACAAATACTTTGGGCTTTTTTGTAGGCATGGCACAAATATAGATTTTACGGCTATCGGTTGTAAAGGAAAAGACTGAACGAAAAAAGGCTCCGCAAAGTGCGGGGCCTTAACAGTTCGTTGCTTTTGTAAAAATTACATGTCTTCGCTTGCGCCCGGTTGGCCAATGCGGTCGTTTTTGCGGTTATCCACCCAACCAGCGTAACCCTGCGGAGCGAGAACTTCCTTGCCAAACTGCTGAGCGTTTGCAATCGTGGAGAAGTATCCGACACGTACGCGGTAGAACGTGCCTTCGAGTTCACCCGGATTTTCAACTTCGGCGACGTATGCCTTGATGCCCTGGTCGGAGAGCTTGCTTACGACATTGTTGGCGGCTTTCTTGGAGGCCTGGATGCTCACCTGGATGACGAACGGGCCGGAGGATTCCTGTTCGACGCTAGAAACCGGTGCAGCAGGTTCTGCAGGAGCGGGCTTTTCTTCACTAAGAGATTGGATCGGAACGAGGGCCGGTTCTTCCTGGGCTGGTTCCGGTGCGGCTTCTTGTACAGGAGCTGCTTCTTCGACGGTTGGCTTTACTTCGGCTTGAGGAGCCGGTTGTTCTTCCTTGCTACCGCAGGCGGAAAGTAAGGCGCACGAGAGGGTTATTGCCCCGATTAACGATACCGATTGCAGCTTCATTTGGTGTACTCCGCGTTATAAAAAATAATGGCTAAGGCTGTTTGGAATATTCTTACAAAAAATATACATAAGTCGTTGATACTTCGCAAGTTACGAAGGTTTATTTTTGCGAATATTTTTGAAATTTTACAAAAAATTACGCGAAAAAAGCGGGTTTTTACCTATATTTGGTGCTCAAATGTTTATTGGTTTTGAGCTTGGCGATTCCGCTTGCTTCAAAGGTGTCTTTATTCGACAAAATTTTTTTTAGAGTTCCTACACAAGGTCGATTAAGTTACATATATTTTCGCATGTAATAAAAAACGATTTTTGTCGTAACAAAAAGAAAAGGTTTTCCTTATGGGCTTCAATATGCACGGGCTGGCGTTTAAACAGTCCATGATGACCCTGGTCGGTTTCAGCATCGTGTTTGCGACGCTGTTTGGGGTTCTCAGTTTTAAAGTGCAAAGCGAGCTTTCGACGGTGCTCACGGAAAAAGGCGAAGAAATCAGTCTTGCAAATGTCGCCATAATTGAAAAGCTTTTCGAAAAAGGCAAAAAGCTCGGCGATGAATATGCCGAAGTGCTCGGTAAGGAGATGCTTTCGGGGAAGGATCTCGATGACTTCTTGACTCAGGCTGTCTTTGATGCCCGCCAGACGCTTCCGCAAGTGCTTGCCGTGGTTGTCGCTTACGAGCCGGGGATGGCTCCCAAGGCTAAATGGCATCAGGAAGTCATGCGCCTTGCCCAGTATTCGGGTAACGAAATCAAGCTCATGAAGGGCAAGGACTACTTCGAAAAAACCTGGTACAAGAGCACCAAAAACTTGCAGAAGGGCCTTTGGCAGGAACCGTTCGTTGGAGACTTTATCAAGGAACCGATTGCGATTTACACCGCCCCTATTTACCAAAAGGATGCCTATGGGAATACTGTTTTTGCTGGCGTTCTTTGCGTCGATATGTCGATTGCGTTCCTCAAGGAAACCGTGGCGTCGATTCCTGTGTCGAACTCGGGCTATGTTGTCGTGCTGTCCGCGAACAATACCATTATCGCACACCCCAAGAACGAGATTGTTTTCAAGGAAAGCTTGTCTGACCTTTCCGGTGGAATGGGCGCACAGACGGTTACGGAATTCGAAAAGACCGTGCAGAGCATGAGGAAGGGCCTCTTTATGGGGACTACTGCTGATGGCAAGGATGCGGTCATTTACTTCAAGGCGATGGAATCGAACGGCTGGACGTTTATGATTGTGTGGCCCGCGAGTGAATTCATGGAAAGCCAGCGCTCCCTAGAAAAAATGTTTGCGTGGATGTGCTTTGCCGGCTATGTCGTGATGCTGCTTTTGATATTTGTGATTTCGACCAGGGTGTCCCGTCCGCTCAAGGAACTTGCTGTGGCGGCGAACAAAATGGGGCAGGGCGACTTCGATGTGGAGATTCCGCACCTCTCTGGCCGCGACGAGATTGCGCAGTTTGCATGGGCGTTCCTGAATATGCGCACCTCGCTCAAGGAGCACATGGAAAAGCAGAAGGATCTGGACCGCATCGAAAGCGAACTTGATTTTGCGAAGGATATCCAGATCGGGTTCCTGTCGATGGACGAGAAAGAAGAAGGTTCCGAAGATCCGTACCACGAGCTGACTCCATTCCTCTTGCCGGCGAAGGAAGTTGGCGGTGATTTTTACGATTTCTTCAAGCTGGACGACGGACGTCTGTGCGTGGTCGTAGGTGATGTTTCGGGCAAGGGCGTGCCTGCCGCACTGTTCATGATGGTTTCTCGAATTGTGTTGCGAACGATGGCACAGAACTTGAAGTCTGTTGTTGAGACCTTTGAAAGGGCGAACTATGAGCTTGCCAAGCGCAATCGCGCGAACATGTTCGTGACGGTGTGGATGGGCATTGTCGATTTGAAAACCGGGCGTGTGGAGTTTGCTTCGGCTGGGCATAACCCGCCGGTCATCCGCCACAAGGATGGCTCTGCTGAATTTGCGAAGAGCAAGGCCGGTGTTGTGATGGCGGCAATGGAGAACTCGCACTACAAGATGCAGACGCTCGAGCTAGCTCCGGGCGATACGTTGTTCCTCTACACGGATGGCGTGACGGAAGCGACCAATGAGCATAATGAGCTGTTCGGCAACGATAGGTTGCTCGATGCACTTACGCATGGCGGTGGAAAAGGCACCAAGGAAATGTGCCGCTTTGTCAAACGCCAAATTGATGCGTTTACAAGGAAAGCGTCGCAGTTTGACGACATTACCATGCTTGCAATGGAATATAAAGGGGGTAATGACCGGTAAGCTTAAGATGCTTACAAAATGTTACCCTTGACGGATTTAGAATATTTAGGTATATTTGGCTATCCAAAAACTGAATTTTTAACCAAAGGATTATCGTGATCGGCGTTATTGTTAAGTCCAACGAACCTTTCGAACGCGCACTCAAGCGTTTCACCAAGTCTTGCGAAAAGAATGGTATCATTTCCGACGTCAAGAAGCGTCAGCGTTTCGAAAAGCCCTCCGAAGAAAAGAAGCGTATTGAAACGGCTGCTCGTCGCAAGCGTCTCAAAGAGATTGCTGACCAGAACCGCAAGCGTCTCTACTAATTCGATTCCTTAATCGGACTTTGTTAAGCTTTAATGAGTTATCAGCTTGCGCTGATGACTCATTAGGTGTTTTATAACAAATCTTCATCGCTTGGAGCGAAGCGTTATAATCGCTCGAGGTCAATATGAGTTGTGCTTTGCTTACCCAGATTCTCGACGACATCAAGACTGCCATGAAGGCTCACGATGCCGAAACTCTCGGAACTCTTCGTACGCTCCATTCTGACATCAAGAACGAAGCTATGAAGTCTGGTGCCACTCCGGCACAGATTACCGAAAGCATTACCGATGCCATGTGCATCGACGTTCTCGCCAAGAGCGTGAAGCAGAAGCAGGAATCCATCGAAATCCTCAAGAAGGGCGGATTCCTGGACAAGATCCCGGCCGAAGAAGCTGTCATTGCCATTTACCGCAAGTACATGCCGGCCGAGATGACCGAAGACGAAGTCAAGGCCCTCATTGCCGAAATCAAGGCCGCAACGGGCGCCTCTTCTCCGAAGGACATGGGAAAGATCATGAAGGAACTTTCCCCGAAGGTCAAGGGCCGCTTTGATTCCAAGCGCGCTTCCGCCCTCGTTCAAGAAGCGTTGAAGTAACGCTACGCTTCCAGCCACGCTTTGTCATGCCCGCCACCGAGCGGGCATCTCTTTTTTTGCGGTAAAAAAAATTATATTGTTTGTATGATAAAAATTAGCTCTGTCATCGCTTTATTTCTTGTGTCGTTTGCTGCGGCTTCCGACATTTCCTGGAAAACATTTGATGTCAAGTTTGGCCCTTCATTTGGAAGCTGGAATGACGAGTCGACTTCAATGTTTGGAGGCTCGCTTTCTCTTGTAAAGCCGTTGAACCCCTACGTTGGAGTTGGCGTCATGTTGGAAGTCGCTACCGATGTTTCTGGGTGTGATGATTGTCTCAATTATGATTTCAACGAACTTTCTGAAGGCCTCGTGGTCAATTTGAATGCTCCCATTGGGCGCGGTGTTAGCTTGATTGCTAATTTCATGTTCCTTGTGAATTTTCAGGACGGAACTGCTGATGAAATCCGTTTTAACGACCCCACGCCAATTGAAGCTTACGATGCAGATGGAAATCGCATAGAAGCTTATGAATATGCGCGGGATAGGGATAACGGGGGCTATGTTTCCAAAACGTCTGAAGACTATTACTTTGAGTCGTTCATGTTCCGTTCGAACTTAGGCGTTTCTTGGCGTACAAAGAGTGAATTCTTTGGATTGGAATTTTATCCATTGGATTTTGCTATTGTAAGAGGCGGAGATTCGCGCATGACGTTCTCGTTGAATGCTGTTTTCCGCGTATTTTAGGTGATTCATGACTTCTGGTGAAGAACGTAGAATCCAAGAATTGGAGTTGCTCTACAAGATCAGCTCCATCTTGAACCAGAGTCTTGATTTCGAAACCGTGGCGCATCCGGTTTTGCAGACCGTTGAATCGGTGATGGGCGTTGAGCATGCAACGCTTACGTTGTACAACCGCCATACCGGCGAAATTTCCATTGAAATTGCAGAAGGTTTGAGCAGCCGCCAGGCGAGCAAGGGCCGCTATAAGGTGGGCGAAGGCATTACCGGTCGCGTTGTTGAAACGGGTAAGCCAATCATCATCCCGTCTGTCGCAAAGGACCCGGACTTCTTGGACCGTACGGGCCGCGGCAAGACTGAAGACAAGGCGTTCCTTTGCGTCCCGATTATCATGGAACAGGAAGTCGTTGGCGCCTTGAGTGCTGACGAACACAATCCCGACGAGGCAAACCTCAACGACCAGATTCATTTGCTCGAAATTATCGCGCAGATGCTTGCGACTGCTGTGAAACTCCGCCGTCAGGCCCGAGAAGAAAACGAAATCCTCAAGGCCGAAAACGAACGTATGGCGATGGAGCTTAAGGCTAGGTTCCAACCGGATAACATCATCGGCAAAACGCCCGAGATGCAGCAGGTCTATACGCAAATCGACCAGGTTGCCAAAAGCCCGCTCCCAGCGCTCATCGTGGGGGAGGTGGGGACTGGTAAAGGTCTTGTTGCAGAAGCCATTCATTTCCGTTCAGACCGCAATTTAGGACCGTTTGTGCGAGTGCATTGCGCGGCCCTCCCGGAGTCCGTTTTGGACCGGGAACTTTTCGGTAGCGAAAAGGGCGCCTTGGTTGGCGTCGTTAACGAGGCGCCGGGCCGCGTCGAGCAGGCCGAAGGCGGCACGCTATTCCTCGATGAAGTTGCTGAACTCACGCCGAATTTGCAGATAAAATTGCTTCGCCTTTTGCAACAGGGCGAAATGGAACGTGTTGGTGCTCGATTCCCGAAAAAGGTGAACGTGCGCGTGATTTGCGCGACCACTAAGAATTTGCAGCAGATGGTCTCGGATGGGACTTTCCGCGAAGACTTGTACTACCAGCTTCACATCGTTCCGATTTACGTACCGCCTCTTCGCAAGCGCCGCACCGACATTGTGCTTTTGGCGGATTACTTTGTGGATCATTACTGCCGCTTGGTGGGTAAGAATGTGCGTCGCCTTGCTCGCGGTACGATTGAAATGCTCATGAGCTACCCGTGGCCGGGCAATGTGCGCGAACTTGAAAACGCGATTGAACGTGCGGTGCTCTTGACCGAAGAAGACGTCATCTATCCGCATCACTTCCCGCCGACGATCCAGACGGACGAAACGAGCGGAACGCCTGTAAGTGGCAACCTCAAGCTCATGGTCGAGGCGTACGAACGCGATATCATTTGCGATGCGCTCAAGAGTAGCAAAGGCAAGATGGCCGCTGCCGCCCGCAGCCTCTCGACCACTCCGCGCATCCTGACTTACAAAATCAAACAGCTCGGCATCGACCTCACTGCTTTTAGTAAGTAGCAGTTATGTTGTCATGCCCGCCTGAATGTCATGCCCGACTTGATCGGGCACCTCCCTCTCGTCTAAAAACCTATATTTCACCCCATGGAATTGACTCAGCTTAAATACTTCTTGGAGGTGGCGCGCACGGAGCATGTCACGCAAAGTGCAAAGAACCTCTGCATCGTTCAGCCGGCGCTTACGCAAGCTATCCACAAGCTCGAAGATGAACTAGGCGTTTTGCTGTTCAAAAACTCTGGTCGAAACATCAAGCTCACTGATAGCGGAAAGTTCTTTTACGAAAAGCTCCAGCCGCTTTACGAGAATATGATGGCGCTTCCGGCTCTTCTCAAGGAGACGGCGAACAAGCAGAACAACAATGTCAAGCTGAACGTCCTTGCCGCATCCACGCTTATCACGAGTGCAGTGATTGAGTACAGACGAAGTAATTCAGATATCGACGTGGACATTGTGCAGAATGAAGAAACGAGCGTTTTCGATATCTGCGTTCGCACTTACGCGAATTACAGACCGGAACTCGACAATACCGAAAGTGACGAAACGTTTGTCCATTCCGAAAAGATTTATCTCGCAGTCCCGAATACGGCGCAGTACAAAAAGCTCAATTCTATATCGCTCTTTGATTTGAAAGACGAAAAATTTATCCGTCTTTACGGTTCCAAACAGTATCGCCAGATTTGTAATGAACTCTGCGATAGTATCGGATTCCATACAAATGTGACGTTCGAAAGTGATAACGCCGCTGTTGTCAAGGAAGCTGTTGCTGCGGGCATTGGCGTGGGTTTCTGGCCGGAACTCTCGTGGGGCAAAATGGACCACAAGCGCGTTCGGCTCCTTGAAATCACCGATACGGATTTTAAGCGCGATATCGTGGTATCGCTGCGTCGCAATAAACAGGATAATTCCAAGACAGAAGAATTCTACAACTTCTTGACCAAGTATATCCTTCGCCGTCAACAGAACAAACGGAAATAATCACGCTTGCGTGACAGGACTGTAAAAAAGAAAAGCCTCCATGTTAGACATGGAGGCTTTTCAATGGTTTAAATCAACAATTAGTTGAACGTGTAGGATGCCACGATGGAGAACGAATTGGAGGAGGCTTCGTTCTTTTCACCACGATAGTTACCGTCAGCGGAGTGATGGGAGAACGAGAATGCCACGCCGAGAGCGTTTTCATCGTTCAGCCACCATTCTTTGCCGACGGTGATGTTGAAGCCGAAGCCGGCATCAAGATTGTCGAAGTTGTAGGAGTTGCTGTTTAGAGAAATGCTTATGTCAGTCACGCCGAAAGAAGCGCTGGCATAAATGTTTTGTTCGGGGACGACGTAATAAGTTAAACCGCCGCCGAGCATAAGCATGTTGAAACCGTCGTGTTCAAGAGACTCTTCGTCGCGCCCGGCTTTGAATTCGAGGTCTGAGTAAATGGCGTTGCCAATGAAGGTAAAATGAAGGATTAAGTTGGGGTATATAGTACCGCCGAGTTTAAAGGATGCTTCAAAGGCGCCGCCGTCGCAAGTTATCTTGCCGAGACCGCCTTCAATCTTGTCTTCAAAGCTGGAATAGCCGGCACCCATCGTGGCGTTCAAGAAGAAACCATCATGGGTTTTCGGAGCAGAAGCTGCAAATGCGCAGATGGCGGCAAGTGCAATGGACAAAAGAATTTTTTTTCATATAATGTTTTCCTGATAAGTTTAAAATTTTGCGCAAAAAGTAATAAATAAAAAATCAATTCAAAGTTTATATTTGTAAATATATATTTACGTGTATTTTGATGATACAAAAGGGTTCAAATTCTTTCATATTCCGCAAATGTCCTTTTGATTTTTTACCATCGTAATGCATAACTCGTTTAATGGCAATGGACTAATGGTCAACAACTAATTACTATCTTTGTCGCGAAATTAAAAAATCAACCATTGAGATTATTATGCAATTCCGTCCTGTAAAAGAACAGCTTGAAATTTTGATGCGCGGCGTTACCGACATTGTGCCGCAAGACGAACTCGAAAAGAAACTCCAGAAGTCCTACGAAACGGGCAAGCCCCTCCGTATCAAGATGGGTGTGGATCCGACGGCTCCGGACGTTCACTTCGGTCATACGGTCGTGATGCGCAAGCTCCGCCAGTTCCAGGACCTCGGTCATACTGTTGTGCTCATTGTGGGTGACTACACGGCTCAGATTGGTGACCCGAGCGGCCGCAACAAGGCTCGTCCGCGCCTTACGCACGAACAGGTGCTCGAAAACGCGAAGGAATACCAGGAACAGTTCTTCAAGGTTGTCCGCCGCGATCAGGTCGAAATCCACTACAACGGAGAATGGTTCTCCAAGCTCCCGTTCAGCAAGGTCACAGAACTCATGGGCCAGTTCACTGTCGCCCAGATGCTCGAACGCGAAGACTTCCACAACCGCTATACGGCAAACACGCCGATCAGCCTCCACGAATTCATGTACCCGATGATGCAGGGTTACGATTCTGTCGCTATCCAGAGTGACGTGGAACTCGGCGGCACCGACCAGAAGTTCAACGTGCTTCGTGGTCGCGACCTCCAGATTTTTGAAGGCATGGAACCGCAGATCGGTCTCTTTATGCCGATTTTGCTCGGTACTGACGGCAAGGTCAAGATGTCCAAGTCCATCGGCAACTACGTTGGCCTTAACGAACCGGCTGATGTGATGTACCACAAGATTTACAGCCTCTCCGACAACATTGTCGAAAACTGGTACGAACTTTTGACCAACATTCCGCTCGACGAAGTCAAGCAGATGATGGCAGACATCGCTGCAGGCAAGATGAATCCGAACGATGCAAAGCACCGCCTCGCCATCGACATCGTGACGCAGTACTACGGTGCCGAAGCTGCCGAAGCCGCTGCCGCCAAGGAACGCGAAATCCACAGTGGTAACGCTATCCCGAGTGATGCTGCCGAATGCTCTGTTGATGCTGGCACGTATGGCGCCCTCGATCTCCTTGTGAACATCAAGGCTTTTGCTTCCAAGGGTGAAGCTCGCCGTATGGTGCAGAACGGCGGTGTGAAGATTGGCGGCGAAAAGCTCGCTGATCCGCAGGCCCAAATCGAAATCAAGGGCGGCGACCAGCTCGTTGTCCAGGTGGGCAAGCGCAAGTTCTACAAGGTGAACTTCTAAGGTAAGCGATGTCAAGGGAAATCTTAGTTCTCGGTTTGAATCCTGCTTGGCAGAGGGTGTTCTTTCTGGACAAGTTTACTCCAGGTGAAGTCCACCGCATCTCCAAGGTCAAGGAATACGCGTCGGGCAAGGGTATCAACTGCTGCCGTGTGTTGCAGCTCTTGGGCGGTACACCTCGCTTGATGCATTTCCTCGGTGCCGGGAACGGAGAAAAAATCTTTGACGAACTCTCTGCTTGCGGCATCCAGCAGGTGCCTATCTGGATTCGCGAAAATACGCGCATCTGCACGACGATTGCTTGTAACGGCGACACGACTGAACTTGTGGAGCCGTCTCCGATGCTTGCGGATTCCGAAAACGAAGATTTTGCACAAACGCTCAACGATTACTGGGATTCAACGCAGTACATCGCTTTGTGCGGAACGTTCCCGCAAGGCTTTAACGCGAAGATGTTCAATGAGCTGGACTTTAGCGACAAGCACATCTTTGTCGATGCTATTGACGGTATTGATGAACTCCTTGCAAAAGGCGTGGACCTTCTGAAAATCAACATGCTGGAATACTGCAAGCTTTTGGAACGCATGGGCATTCCGCAAGTCAAGTCTAGCCCGCAGTTCTGGAAGATGACGGCAACAGCAGTGCTTGAACGTCTCCCGATCAAGAATCTCATCGTGACCGAAGAAGATGCTCCAGTGCGTGCCTTCCGTCTCATGGAAAAGAAGTTCCAGGGCATCCAGTTGCAACCGCCGACCATCAATGTGAAAAACGATATCGGCGCCGGTGATTCGTTCTTTGCGGGCTGGCTCTATGCTTTTGAACAAAATCTTAGCTTTGAAAGTTGCTTGGCGAAGGCGACTGCAGTGGCTAGTGCCCGTTGCGAAGTCGAACGCCCGTGGAACTTGAGCCTGGATCGCGTTGCCGAGCTCGAAAGCGATCTCTCGACAAAGGTCGAACGCCTCGAATAAGGATTTTGCTATGGAGAACGACTTTGTTCCTTTGTTTGCCTTTGCGTCAAACTTGGAATTCTTTGGCGTCTTTCCAGAATGCAAGTCCTTTGTCCAAAGTAATATTCGTTTAGGCGAAATCGTCGAGTTGCCCGAAGGGCGCGGCTTTGCCGTTGTCCTTGGCGTTGGAATGCTTGAATTTGCAACAAATTTATCCGTTTTACTCTCTCGTTTTGCCGCTGAGGGGCCTTTTTCGCATGTAGTGCTTGCGGGCATCTGTGGTGCCTATCCTGGTCGCGGATTGAACGTAGGTGACGTTGTCCGCGTCGATTCCGAAATTGTTGGGGATTTGGGCGTTGTAGAATGCGATGGCTCGTTTACGACGTGGCACAAGGTTTGCGCTGCTTCTGCGAATGGCGCTTCGTCTACAGAGTCCGCACAAGTCTACGAATCTTCTCCGTTACAGGGCGCTCCTGCATGGCTTTCCAATTTGAAGCCTGTTGCCGGTCTCAGCGTGAATTGCTGCACGGGAACCGCCTCCATGGCGAAAGAGCGTAGCGAAAACTTCAATGTCGATGTAGAATCGATGGAAGGGGCCGCCTGCTTCTCGATTTGCCATGCCTTTTGCATTCCCTGCTATGAAATCCGTGGTGTCAGTAACTTTGCGTCCACTCGTGACAAATCCACCTGGCGCATCTCCGATGCTCTCGCCTCCCTCCGCACTGTTTTGACGTCATTCTGAGGGCGTAGCCCGAAGAAACGAGAGCAAGGCGAATGAAACAGGTTGCTTGCAAGCCTATTTCTGAGCCAAAGCCTCGGACGCAAAGCGTCAATCCAGTTAAATTTACTTCCAGCATCAAATTTCTTACTCCTTACAGCATATGCAACTAAAACTCGGTATCTCCACTTGCCCAAATGACACGTTCATCTACGAAGCCTTGCTCCAGGGGCTCGAAAATTCCCTATTTGAATGGAAAGTGACGTTTGCCGACGTGCAGACGCTTAACGAAATGGTCCTTCGGGGCGAACTCGACGTCGCAAAGATTAGTGCCCAGGTCTATCCCCATATTGCTGAAACCTACCGCTGCCTTGGTTGTGGGGGAGCTATCGGGTACGGCTGTGGCCCGCTTTTACTCTCTTCGGAGTCGGGTACGTTCAATCCGGAGCTCTCGACGACCCTTCCGGGCGCCAATACGACCGCAGCGCTCCTTTTCAAGTTTTGGTACGCCCATCAGTTCAAAAACGCTCCAAAACTCGAATACGCCCTCTTTAACGAGGTTTATCAGGGACTCCTGAACAAGAATATCCCTCAGGGCGTTACTATCCACGAGCATCGCTTTACGTGGAAGCGTGACGGTCTACACCTTTTGCAGGACTTGGGCGCCTATTGGGAGCAAGAAACGGGTTCTCCAATTCCGCTTGGAATTGCGGTTGCGAAAAAGGAACTGGGGTATGCGACTATCGAATCTGTCGAAAATGAAATCCGGCGCAGTCTCCAAATTGCCCGTCAAAGGCATAATCCAGTGACCCCTTTTATCGTCGAAAAAGCACAGATCGATGACGATGAAGTCATCAAGTCCCACATCGCAATGTTCGTAAATGACTTCTCCGAAAATGTCGGCGAGGCGGGTTGGAGGGCTCTTGAAAATCTGTGGCGGTTATCACGCTGTTGATAAGCTGTTGAATAAGCTTTATTCTATGTAATAGTTTATAAACGTAAACGTAATTTTGCAAAACGGCGAATTTTTAGCAAAAACTTTATTTATTTTCCAAAAAGCATCTTTTTTTGGAGTTTGCTTATGAGTTTAGTAAACGATCTCGAACTAGAAATTGAAAATTTCAAACGCGAATACGAGAAATTCGAACGCGGCAACAAATCAGCTGGCACGCGCGCTCGCAAGGTCTTGCAGAACATCAAGAAGACCTGCCAAGAGATCCGCGTTTCAATTCAAGGTGCAAAGAAGGAGGAGGAGAAGGACGATCTTCCGAGCGAGGATTGACAGATAAGTTATCCCCAAATGGCTATACCTGTGTAATTTTTACACGAAAAATGGCGTTTTTGACGAAAAGTATTTGACTAAAGTCATTTTTGAAGGTATATTCCCACATGGGTTTTGTGTTTGCCAAACTGGCAAACGTATGTTTAACGAATTTAAGTGTTCTATGATTGGAGAAACGTAGCAGTATGACCCTAAAGAAACTGGTCTTAATTACGGCCGGGGCGATGCTTCTTTCTGGAACCGCCATGGCGAAGAATATCAACGTTCCTGGCGATTTCGCAAAGATTGCAGATGCTCTCGGAAATGCGGATGCCGGGGATACAATCCTTGTCAAACGCGGTGTTTATAACGAAAACATCACCTTGATCATGGGTGTTGTTCTCAAGGGCGAGGACCCCTTGTCTACCATTATCGATGGTGGCCGTCGCGGTCCGACCGTCATGGGTACTTCGGGCGCAGAAATGTCGCACTTCACTGTGAGGAACGGTCTCGAAGGTATCCTTTGCGAAAACGCAGCCCCCTACATTCATCATTGCTATGTGATCGATAACCATGCAACTGGTATCGGTGCCTTTATTTCTCTGCCGTGGCTCCGCAACAACGTGGTGTACGGCAACCGCTGGTCCGGCATTCTCGCCTGGGGTGCAAAGTCTCTCGATGCCTACATCGAACAGAACGTTGTGCTTCGCAATGGCTACTCCGGCCTTACGCTGAAGGGACCGACTAACCTGGTCGCTCGTAACAACATTTTCATGGAAAACCACTACTACGGTGTGTTTGCTGACCCGGCTGCCGGTCAGACGAAGGTGGAATACAACAACATCTACAAGAACTACTACCCGTTCAACCAGTTCATCAAGGTGAACCGCACGAACGTGTCCTTGGACCCGAAGTTCATCAGCCCGTCTCTCGGCAACCCGAACTTCTTCTGCCAGTCCACCTCTCCGATGATCAAGCGCGGAAAGGGCAAGCTGGATATTGGTCTTACTGCAACTGACGTCGTTAAGGAAGAAGAAGCTGTCGAAGAAACACGTAATCCGGATACCGATGGCGATGGCCTTTGCGATCCGTGGGTTTCTGAAGAAGGTCTCTCCGAAAAGTATGCTGGCGTTTGCACCGGTTTCGATAACTGCCCGGAAGAAGCCGAAGACTTCGATGGCTTCCAGGACGACGATGGCTGCCCGGATGCCGACAACGACCGCGATGGTCTCTGCGACCCGTGGGTTGAAGCTAAGGGTATGCTTTCCCAGTACGCTCACATCTGTAAGGGTGTGGACCTCTGCCCGGAACAGGCTGAATCTCTCAACAACTACAAGGACGACGATGGTTGCCCGGATGAAGTTCCGCAGCCGCCGAAGAAGGTCTTCGTTCTTGAAGGTGTGAACTTCGAATCTGGTAAGTCCACGATTACTCAGGACTCCTACATCTCCTTGATGAAGGTCGTCGATATCATGGAAACCTTCCCGGAAGCTACTTTCGAAATTATTGGTCATACTGATAACATCGGTAACAAGGACAAGAACATGACCCTCTCCGCAGACCGTGCAAACGCTGTGAAGAACTTCCTTGTCGAAAAGGGTATTACCGAAAGCCGTATGACGACTAAGGGCATGGGCGATACTAAGCCTGTTGCTTCCAACAAGACACCTGAAGGACGTGCGCAGAACCGCCGTATCGAGTTCATCCGCACGGATATTAAGTAAAGGAGTAGGTGATGTTGCGTACTAGTTTCATCAAGACGTCCGCTCTCGGACTTGCCGTAGCCAGCACTTCTTTGTTTGCAGAGGCAACCTACACGCCGAATAAGTATCAGCAGAATGACTGGTTTGCAGAATTTGGTGGTAACACCGCCATGTACGTGAACCCGGCTGGTATTTCTGAAACCGATCAGCTCGAATTCAGCGCTGCATTCTTTAGCACCATTAGTGGCGAAGCTAGCCAGGAATATGTCAGCTTGACATACCCGATTGACTACAAGCACACTTTGGGCTTCTCCCTTTTCGAAAACGGTGCTTCCATTGAAGGTGGTGAATCCTATGGCGAAATTGCCGCTCAGTTCGGTTACGCTTACAGACTTTTCCACTTGCTCTCTCTTGGTGTCAACCTCGATGTGCTTTACATCAACCAGTTTGATGAACTCAAGCAGCTCACGGTTGGTGCTGACGTAGGTTTGAGCTGGAACCCGCTTGCTTCTTCGAAGTACGGTTACTTGCTCATCGGCGTTGCCGTCCAGAACCTTCTTGCTCCGGCTGTCAGCGAAGCTGATGGTGACGGTAGCTTCAAGTTCGTTCTCATGGGCGCAGCTGATGCTTATAAGATCCCGACGAACCTGAACGTTTCGTTCTTCTATCGCGGATTCAACCGTCTCCTCGAAATGAAGGCTGAATTCTCCCTCATTGATATCATTCATGATTCCGATGAAGGTGGTAAGGGTGCTAACCTCGAAATGAGCTTCACCTTGACTTACTACCTTTCTTCTCACCTTGGTGTTCGTGCTCGCTTCACTAAGGAAGGCTACCCGGTCATCGGCGCTACGGTTAACGTCAAGGATGTGAGCATCTTCCGTTACCTCGCTCTCGACCTCGAAATGTCTCACGACGATCTCTGGGCCAAGAAGAACCGTGGCTTTGTGTGGGCTGTCAAGCTTACTTCTCGCTTCGGTGATACCCGTGAAGAAAAAATCGGTGAAGAACGTTATCGCCGCTTGAAGATCGAACCTGAAAACGACTACCGCGCTGCAATGCGTCTGTACTTGAACCGTCAGTTCCTCGAAGCTGCTTATGCCTTCGGTAAGGTTCAGACCAAGTACCCGGCATTCCACTTGGTGGACCAGGCTGCTTTCTACAAGGCAAAGTCTTTCGAAAACCTCCGTATGCACAAGGCTGCTAAGTCCGTCTACGAAGACGCTATCAAGCGCTATCCGCAGAGTGACCAGCGTGCTAAGTACCACTTCCAGTTGATGAACATCGACTATAAGGAAGGCAAGTACACGGAAGCTATGACCAAGTATCAGAACATTGCTCAGAAGTTTGGTGAAAGCGACGTGAAGGCTGACGCTGACTACGTTGCTGGCCAGATCAAGTTCGAACAGGGCCTCTATCAGGAATGCGTCGACTTGCTCGCCTCCATCCTCCCGGGTAACGCAAACTACTTCTACGCTCGCTATACCATGGGTATTGCTAACAGCCGTATGGGTAAGTTCGATGAAGCTGAAAACTGCTTCCGTGACATTACGGAACAGCCGGTTTCCAACCAGTCTGAACGCGACCTTCAGGACGCTGCAAGAGTTAAGCTCGGCCACCTCTTCTTCTCTGGTGAAAAGCCGGACATCGCAGCTGCTGCTCAGATGTATGGCCAGGTCCAGAAGGAATCTCCGGTGTTCGATGAAGCTATGCTCGGTATTGCATGGTCCTTCCTCAAGGTCAACAAGCCGGATGAAGCTATCAAGCCGGCCAAGTGGATCATTTCTAACCTTCCGGAATCCTTCCTCGTGTCTGAAGCTTACCTCGTGATTGGTTACTGCCACTTCATGAAGAAGAACTATCAGGACGCTCTTGAAGCTTTGACTCAGGCTGAAAAGCGCACGGAACAGCCGATTGTGTCTGTTGCCGCTCGCGACAGCGCTCGTCAGGCTTACGATGCAATGCAGAGCCAGTTCGACTCCGTTCAGGTTATTGCTTTGGATCTTGCTCGCCAGCTTCCGACTCCGCGTGTGGAAAGCAAGCGCGAAGCTTTGCGTCCGACGTTCAACAAGGCTAACCAAGCTATTGAAGATTACGCTTCCTTCATGCAGAGATCCATCCAGAGTGACCGCTTCGAATCCAACCGTAAGCGTATCTTGGATGACGCTGGCTTTACAAAGGCTACCCTCTTGTCTAAGATGGGTGGTGCTGGCGGTGGCTCATCGAAGAATTCTGGCGCATCTGAAATGCCCTCGTTGGAGGATGACCTCTAATAGTTATAGTTGCGGGCCCGCTTAAAACCGGGTCCGTCCTTTTTATTTTTTAGAAATAATCATAGGTGGATAGAGAACGATGAAAAATCTATTGCTCGTTTCAGCAATTGTTTGCTCCATGGCCGGAACATCTTTTGCTGCATCGGACCCGTGTAAAGATAAGACTACCGAAGCAAAGAATCTTTACGCAAAGTGCAAATCCA
Source organism: Fibrobacter sp. UWB3 (assembly GCF_002210405.1). NCBI lineage: Bacteria > Pseudomonadati > Fibrobacterota > Fibrobacteria > Fibrobacterales > Fibrobacteraceae > Fibrobacter > Fibrobacter sp. UWB3. Next base: position 44,020 of record NZ_MWQJ01000014.1, on the reverse strand, counting down.
TTGGAAAGGGCAACTCTGGTTATGAACAGTGCGCCAGTTCCTATAGAGTTATTAAGAACCAGGCTGAACAGGCTTGCCGTTCTGGTGGCCTCGACGAACAGGGCATGCGCGATGCTATCGCCCAGTGGGAACGTCAGGTAGAACGCTGCAAGGGCAAGGTGAGCAACCGTTGCGCAAGCTCCTTGCAACAGCTCGGTCACTATCAGTTCCAGCTCGAAGAAAAGCAGTTCCTCGACAAGAACGCCCAGTATGAAGAAGATGTCGCATGGTGCGCTGACCGTGATAACAAGCCGGCAAAGTGCGCCAACATTGGCCAGTTCCCGAAGCCGGATCACCAGAAGTCTTTGGGCTATTTCCTCGAATACATCGACAAGTATCCGAAGGAAGCCAAGGCTCCGACCGTGATTTACCAGGCTGCAGCAGTGCAGGAAGCTAGCGGCGAAGACGACAAGGCATACAAGCTCCGTATGCAGCTCGTCCGCGACTTCCCGGACAACGGTCTTGTGCCGAAGGCATGGCTCCGTATTGCAGAATACCACTTCATGAACCGTAAGTTCAAGGACGCTATCGGAGCCTATAAGAAGGTGACGGGCTTCGAAAACCTCACGGGTAAGGAAGCTGCACTTGCCATGTACCACTTGGCAGAATCTTACTATAACACTGCCGAATACGAAATTGCTGCTAAGCAGTACTTCGACTACATCGTCGGCGCTGACAAGGGTAAATACCCGAACGACTTGCGCGCAGAAGCTATGGACTTCATGGCTGCTTCCTTCTCTGACTTGGAAGGTGGTGGTGTCCAGGAAGCTGAAGCTTTCTTGAGGGACAAGAAGGTTCCGTTCAAGGACTCTGTCTACTACCGTATCGGTATGAAGAACAAGGACCATGACCGTAACGAAGAAGCTGTCCAGTCCTTCAAGCGCTTGATGAACATCAACCCGGACTATATCGACGCTCCGCTCGCCGATATTGCCATGATCGAAATCTTGATCGTGCAGCAGAAGTTCGAAGACGCTCAGGCTCACCGTTATGAAGTCGTGAAGCGTTACGACCGCAACTCTTCTTGGTACAAGAAGAACCAGAAGTATCCGGAATCTGTGAAGAATGCTGAAGCAGCCATCCGTGGCGCTATGCTCGACATTCCGCAGTACCATCACGCTCAGGCTGCTAAGCTCACCAAGGAAGGTGATATCGAAGGCGGCAAGAGACAGTATGCTAAGGCTATCGAAGCTTATGAAGCATTCCTCAAGCGTTATGCCAAGGAACCGACTTGGGACGAATACAAGGTTCACATCAACCTCGCTCTCGTTTACCAGGAAATGGGTCAGCATGCTAACGCAGCCAAGATGTTCAACTGGATCGTCGAAACCGATACGACCCGCTATGGCCGTCGCGAAATGGGTTCTGGCACGCTCCTCTCCAAGGACGAAGCTGGTTACAACGCCGTTCTCATGATGGACCAGGCTCGCGAAAATGCTCGCAAGACCAAGGCTAACGATGACGCCGTCCAGGCTTACAACTTGCCGGAAACCAAGGCTTACTTCGACCAGGTCGATAAGTACATGGCCAAGTTCGGTAAGAACAAGGAAGCTGCAGAACTTGCATACAACGCTGCTATCGTTCACTACGATGCAAAGCAGTTCAGTGTTGCCGTGAACGTCCTCCGCAAGCTCAAGAAGGACTTCCCGAAACACCAGTACATTTTGCTCATCAGCCGTATGCTTGCCCAGTCCTTGCTGGAATCCAACCAGCTCGACGAATCCCTCACGGAATTCGAATGGCTCCTCAAGCAGTACAAGGCCAAGGAAACTCGCAACGACTCCATGGCTGCTGAAATCGAAAAGGCTATCGCTTACGTTCTCTTCCAGAAGGCTGAATCCTCCGTCAAGGCTGGCAAGAACGAAGCTGGTGCTAAGGCTTACTTGGACCTCGTGAAGCGCTACCCGAACATCGACATTGCTGACAAGGCAATCTTCGAAGCCGCTGCCGCTTACGAAGCAACCAACCAGTACAAGAAGGCTGCTGAAACGTTCATGCTCCTCCCGAAGAGCTATGCTAAGTCTCCGCTCACGGTTAAGGGTATCTTGCGTGCTGCAAGCAACTACAAGAAGGACAAGCAGCCGGTTCAGGCCGCCAAGACGTTCTTGTTCATTACTGACAACTTCCCGCAGGACTCCATGGCCTTCTCGGCAATCGGCTTTGCCGCTCAGACCTATGACTCCATCCCGGATAAGAAGCAGGCTGCTATTACCTTCGAACTTGCTTACAAGCGTTATCCGCAGAACGAAGAAACTCCGTCCTTCCTCTATAGCGCATGCTTGAGCTACGACGAAGCTAAGATGACCAACGAAGCTATCCGCTGCTCCAAGGACCTCGTCCGCGACTATCCGAAGAGCTCTTACGCTGTTGACGCTGCCTTCTCTATCCCGATGGCATACGCTAACGCTAAGAAGTGGGACCTCGCCATCCAGGAATATCGCAACTTCATCAAGATGTACCAGGAAGACAAGGAAAAGCTCATCGCTGCTTACATCGGTATCGCACGTGCCTACCGCAACGTGAAGGATATGGAAAACTCTGTTGACGCTTACAAGAAGACTCTTGAAGCTTACGACAAGTACGGTTTGCAGATCAAGAACGCAGACGCTGCTATCCCGGCTGAAGCTGCATTCTACATGGGTGAATACGAATACAACAAGATGACTCCGGTTGTCTTGAAGGGCAAGGAAAAGGAAAAGGCCAAGATCATCAAGAGCTTGGTTGAAATCCTCCAGAAGGCTATGGGTCACTACTCCAAGTCTGCTGCTTACGCATCTGAAAAGTGGACCTTCCGTGCCACCAACAAGATGGGTATGCTCTTCGTGACGATGGCTGCTAAGATTCGTGAACAGCAGCTCAACGGTAAGAAGGAAGAAGAAAAGTTTGCAGAACGCATTGGCATTGTGCAGCAGCTCCCGTCTTACTACGAACAGGCTCGTCCGATCTTCCAGAAGAACATCGACCTTGCTCGTGACCAGGGCTTCTACAACAAGGACGTGATCGCTGCAGAAATGGGCTACATCGAAATGTACTACCAGGGCTGCGCTGTGTTCGTCGAAGTTGCTGACGCATTCGCTAACTCCCCGCTTCCGGATAGTGCTTTGATCGTGCGTGAATACATCGGCCAGGGCATGGTGAAGGATGACGCTATCATGGCTGCCCATGAAGACTTGGAAGCCTACCGTGAAGAATTGAACAGCCGTTCTGATGCCGCTAAGCAGCTCGCTATCCCGCAGTGCGCAACCGGTATCAAGGCTTCTGCTCACTACGGTATCGAAAACGAATGGACGACCAAGCTCTTCGAAACCTTGAGAAAGCTCGACGAAGCTAACGAAGATCTCAATACCAAGATCGAAAAGTTCGACCCGTCCACGCTGTTCGCTGACCCGACCTACTTCAAGTTGAAGGCTCGTATCGAACAGATTGAACAGTCTGACGCTATGACCTTGGAAGAAAAGGTGGCTACATTCCGCAACATCGTCAAGGAAACTAAGGACGATCGTGCAAAGCTTGAAGAAGAACTCGCCAAGCTCAAGGAATGGACTGCTAACCCGAGCTTGATCCCGGCATCCGAAAGAGGTGTTGAAGCTGTTTCTGAATCTTCTAGCGATGAAGAAGCCGTTGAACAGACCTCCAAGAAGTCCAAGAAGGGCAAGAAGGCTAAGTCTGAAGCCAAAAAGTCCAAGAAAAAGGGCAAAAAAGGCAAGAAGAAATAGCGGTAAAAACTATTTTACGGGGAATCCTAGTTCATGGGATTCCCCTATTTTATTGGGCTTGAGGGCGATTGCCTAGCGGTAAAGAAAGTTTTACTACTAAAATCTCCCACAACGCTCCAAAAAAAAATAAATATGAACGAAGATTATCAAAAACAACAAAAACAATAACTCAATTAAAGGAGTCTCTAATGTCTAAATTGCTTCAATCCTTCAGCCCTGAATCTGATGGTTACCAGTTCATGTGGATCATCTTGGTCGTGTTCATCATCGGCCTTGGCTTCTCCCTGGAACGTGTTACCTACATTATGATTAAGAGCTCCAAGGGCCGCGGTAAGTTCATGGCCGATTTCGGTAAGCTCGTCATGCAGAACCAACTCGAACAGGCTCTCCAGTTCGCTAAGAGCTCCAAGCTCCCGATCGCTAAGGTTATGGACGCTATCGTCGCTGCTAAGCTCAACTGCAAGGATGCTGACAAGGCTCGTGACTTGATGACTGCTGCTTCTGACGCTGTGTTCCTCACTGAAGCTCCGCGCCTCACTCGCTACATCTCCATCATCTCCGTTATGGCTTCCATCTCCACGTTGCTCGGACTTATGGGTACGATTTACGGTCTGATCTACACATTCGACGCTGTTGCTAACAAGCCGGCTTCTGAACGTGCTAAGGCTCTTGCTGATGGTATTGCTATCGCTATGGGTACTACGCTCCTCGGACTTCTCTCTGCAGTTCCGCTCCTCGTCATCGTTGGTCTTCTCAACATGAACTCCGAACGCCTCATCCAGGAAATGGAAGAAAAGGGCCTCAAGATTATCAACTCCCTCGCATAATCAATCAGAGAGTTTAATTTTAACTGGAGTTTAAATAAACATGGCAAAAAATATCAAGAAACCAGGAAAGGTCGAAGAACCGGATTTGCTTCCGGCGATGGGCTTGTTCACCATCTTGATTCCTATGCTTTTGACCATGACTGCTTTCTCCAAACTCGCCATTGTCGAAGTGAATCTGCCTGAACGCAGCCAGATGATCATGGACAATGACGTGCCGCCTCCACCTGATGAGCAGGCATTGAACTTGTCCCTCGCTATCGCTAACAACTACCTTGTTATCGGTGCACGCGGTGGTTTCCAGCCGAACGTCTATTTCAAGGAAATGTGGACGTTCCGTTGCAAGTCTGATGCTCAGCTCGTTACGTATCCGATGGAAGACGTGAAGACGGCTGTTGAAAGTGGACATGGACCGAAGTGCAAAGATGGTTCCGAAATGGACAAAGAGAAGTATCTCTACGAAATCGAAACCATCGAACTCTGGGCTATTCAGAAAGAATCTGAAGAAGACCCGGGTAAGGTCATCTGGGCCGCATATAAGAACGACGGTAGCTCTGAAGAAGCTCATGCCGACAGTGCTTATGTAGACGGCGCCAACAACTTCTTGTCCCTTCCGGGTGAAGGCGCAATGGGTTTGCAGAAGCCGGCCGCTCTCAAGGCTCCGACTCCGGGCATGGCTGTTGCAACGCTTCAGCCGAACTCTGCCCGCACTCTCAAGCCGGGTGACAAGACAATGGTTTATCCGCTCTCCGCATACGATCTCATTGCTAAGGACTTGATCGCAATCCATACTCAGTTCATCGACTTGGACGACGTTGATAACATCATCATCGTTGCAAACGACGACACTCAGTTCGATAAGATCATCCAGCTCATGGACCGTGCTAAGGAAGCTGGTTTCAGCAAGATCAACCTTGCAAAGTTGGGAGGTTAATCATGGCTAGAAAATCTCGTAAGTATAGCGAAGACGTACCTTTCTCCTTAACGTCCATGATGGACATGATGACCATCATCTTGGTGTTCATGATCAAGAACATGGACGCTGAAGGTCAGCTCTTGACCCAGGCAGAAAACTTGATTCTTCCGATCTCGACCTCCAAGGTCCAGCCGAAGGAAGTTTCTTTGACTGTCGTGGTCGATGCTAACTACGTTATCGTTGACAATGAAAAGGTCGTGCCGACCGCTGACGTTCTCGCTCAGGAAGACCTCCTCGTTACGAAGGTGGACGAAATCCTGAAGGACCGTCGCGCTATCGAACAGGAACACGCTCTCAAGATGGGCCTTCCTGCTGACGAAGCTGGTCACATCATTGTCCAGATTGACAAGAACATCCCGTATGATGCGATGTATAAGGTCATGGCCACTTGTGGCTTCTCCGGATACACGAATATCGCATTCGCCGTGATGGAAAAGAACGGCGGGGAGGAATAATCAATGGCAAAGAAGAACATAGATCCGTTTATTGCGTCGCTCATGCCGGAATCCGACAAGAAGATGGGCGCAATCGCCGGTGTCTCTCTTGTGATCGCTTTGGCTATGTGTATTTGGGCTTCCATGTACGAACAGGTCGTTGCTGAAGTCGTATTCGACAACGCTGATTCCGTGGACCTTACTACTTCCATGCAGATTGAGCAGAAGGAAGAAAAGAAGGAAGAAAAGAAGAAGCCTGAACCGAAGAAGCCTCGTAAAAAAGCTGGTGGCGGTGGTAAGCCGCGCGGTAAGGGTCAGCCGAACGCTCCGCAGACTCGCGGCGTGCTCAAGCTCCTCACTGCTCAGACCAAGAATGCCTCTGCTGCTGCTTATGACTTGATGAAGAACCAGAAGTTCACTAAGGACATCGATAAGGTGCTCAAGGACGTCGCTGGTCTCCAGACTACGGGTAAGACCGTTCTCGGTGGCCGTCGCGGTAAGGCTAATGGTGGCTTCAATGAAGGTTATGCAGAAGGTGGTTCCGGTGGTATCGGTGACGGCCTTGCAGGTCTCCTTGGCGGTGGTGGCGGTGGTATCGCTACTAAGGCTAAGGGTTCCATCAAGACTCCGTCTATGCGTGATATCGACATGGGTGCCGGTGGTGGTTCTCGTTCCGCTGCAGACATCATGAAGGTTGTCCGCCAGCGTACTCCGGGTCTTCGCCACATCTATAACAAGTGCCTGAAGAAGAAGCCGGGATTCCAGGGTAAGGTTACTCTGAGATTCACGATCGCTCCGGGTGGCGAAATCATCAGCATCTCCACTGTTTCTTCGACGACCGGTTTCGCAGAATTCGACTCCGAAGTCAAGAATGCAGTGAGCCGCTGGACCTTCAGCAAGGTGAAGTCCGGTAACACTACGGTTACGATTCCGTTCACGTTCTCCGAATAATTCACTTCAAAAGCTTGAAAAAAAGATCAGACGCGAGTCTGGTCTTTTTTTGTATCTCGATTTTGGGTATAATGTCAAAAAAAATGGTCTTTCATTAAAATTTTGTTGCGTTTTTTCTTTTATAAAACTAACTTTATAAAAGAATTTTCAATAGGAGTTATTCCATGAACTTAAAAACCGTAGCTGCGGTCGGTACCGCATTTGGAATTCTTGGTGTCGGATCTGCCTTTGCAACGTTCGCCCGTATTGAATCTATGGGCAAAAACACCACTTACATCATGGATGATGTGAGCATTTTTGATAACGCTGCAAACATCAATCTCTACTCCAACTACTTGATTGGTGAATTCGGCCCTTATACCGACAACGATTTGAAGGCTGGTGGAAACGTTGATCCGCAGCATCCGAGCTTTGGTGGCATTTTCTCCATTGCTATTGGCGATGACAACAATCCGGACCCGCGTATCTCTATCGGTGGTCTCTTTGGCCGTGTGAATGCTGAACTTATGCAGTATTTGCCGAACAAGGTCGTCGGAGACAATGGCGAAGTTACTAATGTCCCTGAAACGGTGACGAACTTCGACGGCTTCTTGGGCGGTACGCTCTCGGACGGCAATGCCTGGGGCTTGCATGTTTATATTGCAACGCAGGATGGTGGTGACAAGGGTGAAGATGGCAACTACCAGGTGTCCAAGAACTCCTTTGCCTCTGTTGTGCAGGCTGACGGTGGTATGAACTTCCAGTTCACGAACTACTTCGACTTGGAATTCTCTCTCGCTTTGGCCCGTATCCAGTACGGTCCGGAACACCACAACTTCTTTGACGATGGCAACTTCTCCTGGTTGATCAAGTCTCGTGCATTCTTTACTTTGGACGCCATTAACGGCGAACTCGTGCCGGCCTTGAACCTCAAGTTCATCGATGCTCCGGGGCTGGATGAAAAGCATGCTCAGGTTGGCGTTGGTGTCAACGTCGCTCTCGACCGTGGCTTCTTCTGGATGGGCTTGGACTTTATCTATAACAAGAGAAAGGCTCATGACTGGTTCTATGAAAAAGGTGTCTGGACTTACGATTCCCGTAACGAAGACAACAAGATTTGGGACGACCGTACCGATGTCGGTGGCATGATCAGCTTCGGTATCGAACGTAACATTTGGTGGGATTGGTTCGTGATCCGTGTTGGCGGTCAGAAGTCTATCCTTTATACAAAGTGCAATGTCAACGACAAGAATGCTGACAAGTACACCAAGGATCATTATGGTATCTGCAAGGACGATGGCAACTTCTTCACCACGAATCCGCTTGCTGACGGTACCTCTAAGGACCATGTTGGCTTCGGTTTCGGTATCAACATCGAAGAAAAGTTGAAGATCGACGTGACCGTTGCTGAAGACCTCCTCTTCCGCAACCCGTTCCAGGGCGAAGGCCGTCTCTTCTCCAGAATCTCTGCAACGTATTCGTTCTAACTGGTCATTAGTCAATGGTTAGTAGTCATTAGTTAAGGTCATTGGCTTGAGTCGATAATTCTAACGACTAATGACCAACAACTAAACACTAGCAACAATTTTCGAAGCGCACTCCATCTGGGTGCGTTTCTTTTTTTATTTTATGGGCATGAAGAAAATTTTAACCCTCATATTCCTTGTACTGCTCTCGTCTTGTTCGGAACCGACGGAGCGTATCGAAAAGAAGCTCCTCTCGTATTTGCAGGAGGACTTGAAGTTCATGGTTGCAGAGACCTTGAATGCGAATGCGACGAAGGCTGATTTGCTCGATGAACCGTATTACAAGATTCGTGATTTTAGGTTGTTCGAAGGCGCCGAGGCGGAGATTTATGCAGCCTATGCCGAAGTCGATTTTTACATCTATCGCGACCTCGCTATGTACGAAAAGCGCAAGTATCGTTACGAAGTCCATGGCAGGCATTGGGACCGCTATTCCAAGGTTCTAAAATTTGGCAAGGACAAAAATCCATAGGTTATAAACGGGCTTGATTTAGTTATATTTGGGTTGTGGGATTTCTTTTTTAGAGGGCCAAATTTTGTTCGGACTTTTCTCTTGTGATATTGGTATTGACCTGGGTACCGCCAATACGCTCGTCCACGTGGCTGGACAGGGCATTGTCATTAACGAACCGACTGTGATTGCTGTTGACCGTAAGAGCAATCGCGTGACTGCAATTGGCGGCGAAGCTAAGAAGATGCTTGGTCGTACGTCTGGCGAAAGCCGTGCTATCCGCCCGATGCGCGATGGCGTGATTGCTGATTTTGAACTTGTGGAAACGCTTTTGCGCACCTTTATTACGCGTGTGCAGCGCTATCCGTTGTGGATGGTAAAACCGCGTGTGGTGGTTGGCGTTCCGAACGGAATTACTGAAGTGGAAACGCGTGCCGTGATCGATGCTATCAAGATGACTGGCGCAAAGGAAGTCCACCTGGTTCACGAACCGATGGCTGCCGCTATTGGTATGGGCATTCCTGTTGAAGAACCTGTCGGTAACATGATTGTGGATATTGGCGGCGGTACGTCTGACATCGCTGTGATTGCCTTGAACAAGTCTGACTGCAACGGCTCTGTGCGCGTTGGCGGTGATGAAATGGACGAGGCCATTGTGCGCTACCTTCGCACTATGTACAACCTCTGCGTTGGCGAAAGCACTGCTGAACAGATCAAGATACAGATCGGTTCTGCTAGTCCGCTCGAAGAAGAATTGACGATGGAAGTCAAGGGTCTTGACTTTATTGCCGGTATGCCGCGCACGATTCCTATCGGTAGCGCCGAAATCCGCGAAGCCATCAATGAACCGGTGACGGCCATTATCGAAGCCGTGAAGCAGGCCTTGAGCATCACGCTCCCGGAACTTTCTGCCGATATTTATGACAAGGGCATCATCCTCACGGGTGGTGGCTCCCAGTTGCGCGGCCTCGATGAACGTATCCGCAAGGAAACGGGTCTCTCCGTGAACGTGATTGACGATCCGATGACTTGCGTTTGCAAGGGTGCTGCCCGCATTCTCGAAGACCTGGACAAGTACCGTCCTGTTTTGGTGGCTTCTTCTACCTAAATTCTGAAATTGCACTTCGATGCTTAGAGCTTTTCGCTTTATTGTCGATCTGTTTACCCAAAGGCATGGCGTTGTCGCTTTTGCCTTTTTTCTCGTTTTAGGGATTCTGATGCATGCGTCTTCGACGGCAGTGCGCGAGAGCATTGTCGACAAGGCGCTTTCGACGGTATTTTACCCGGTGCAGCTTTTGATGACCTCTGTGAACGACTTTAAGTCTTTGCAGGCCGAAAATGACCATCTGAAGGCGGAAAACGCAAGGCTCCGTCAGGAGACTTACCACGCGAGCGAGGGCTTGCAGGAACTGGCGAGGTTACATACGCTGGTGCGTTTTGACGACAAGTGGGATTTCCCGATTGTGACGTCTCGCGTGGTGGGGCATAACCCCGGGCGATTTCTCACGACTCTCGTAATCAATCGCGGAACGCATCACGGCGTGAAAGAGAACATGCCGGTGATGTCGATGAACGGCCTTGTCGGGAAGATTTCGAAGGCTTCGCTTACGCATTCGCGCGTGCAGCTCATGGTGGACCCGAACTTGAAACTCTCCGTGCTCGAGCGCCGTACGCGTGTGGTGGGCTTCTTGGAGTCTGTAGACGGTCATTTGCTTTCGGCGATGATTCCGTCGCATGCTGGCGTTGCCGAAGGCGATACGCTCATTACGTCGGGGCTTGGCGGCATTTTCCCGAAAGGTATCCCGGTGGGCACGGTGCACAAGGTCCGCAAGGCGGATCTGGACGTGATGAGCCTCATGGATGTGAAGCCGTTCCAGGAATTTTCGACCTTGGAAGAAGTGTTTGTGATGCAGAAGGAACCGGATTGGATTATCCAGGAGTTGCTCGATGAGTAATTACGGATGGTTGAAGACGCTTCTGATGTTTGTCATCGCTTTTGCGGTGCAGTCGACGATTGGCGACTGGCTTAAGATTTTGGGCGTTGGGCCCGACTTTATCCTGATTTTCATTGTATCCGTGGCTTTGCGTTTTGGGGCTGGTACGGGTTGCTTCTGGGGATTTTTGGCCGGGTTTTCGCTGGATGTCTATGCGCCGGTAGAGTGGCTGGGGGCGAATACCATTGCCATGACGATTGTTGGCTTTGCCGTGGGGCAGCTTGAAGAACATTTCCTTACGCTGAACTTGCCTCCGAAAGTGGGCGTGCTTGGCCTTGCGTTTTATGTGAACGATATGTTCTATTTCCTCATAACGGGTCTCGAAAGAGATGTCGTGACGACTTTATTCCTGACGAAAACGGTACCGGAAAGCATTTACACTGTAGTTATTGGCGGTATTTTGTTCTACCTCACTTCGGGGAAGAAGTCGGATGTATAACGATACATCGGAGAACGAGGCGCGAGTTCGTAGGAATTGGAACGTCCTGATTTTTTTGGCGGGGACGGTTCTTGTCTTTACGGTGATTTTGTTCAAGCTTTTTTCGCTGCAGTACCTGCATTACGAAGAGAATTTCCAGCGCTCCGAAAATAACCGCTTGCGTCGAATTGAGTTGATTGCTGACCGAGGCTACATTTACGATAGGAACGGGAATGTGCTGGTGCGTAACCGCCCCTCGTACCAGATTGCGCTCCAGGCGCTTGAAATGCCGCGTAAAAAAGCGGATAGGGATTCCATTTTCAAGAAGCTTTTGAACATCCGTGATGCGGCTGGCGTGCGTCTTTTTGATTCGCTTTCGCTCGATACGGCGTTCCAGAGGATTCGCTGGGTGCGTACGCGTCCGGTCCGCATTCTCGAAGATGCGACGATGGAGCAGGTCGCCGTCATTGAAGAACATTCGACGGAACTGCCGGGTGTCTCGGTGATTATTGAATCGCGCCGTGAATACCCTTATGGAACGCTAGCCTCGCATGTGCTCGGTTACACGAGTGAAATTTCGGAAGAGCAGCTGAAGCTCCCGGAATATGCATCGTACTCGCAGGGCGACCGCGTGGGGCAAAAAGGATTGGAGCAGGAATATGACAAGGAGTTCCGCGGCAAGAACGGGCTTAAGCTTGTGGAAGTGAATGCTTCGGGGCGCGAGGTGCGTACGCTTACGGATGTGGGCGGCTTTATTGCGCCGGAACCGGGACTCCACATGGTTTCGACGATTGACTTGAAACTGCAGAAGGCGGCGGAAGCGGCGATTCCCGATTCGGCGAAAGGCGCCTTGGTGGCGATCGATCCGCGCAATGGCGAAATCTTGGCGATGGTGTCTTCGCCGCGACTGGACCCGAACATCTTTTCCTTGAAGCGTCGTGAACGCAACAAGGGCTGGGCGCATGTGGCGCTGGATTCGATGCGACCGCTCACAAACCGTGCGATTTCGGGCGTTTATCCGCCGGCTTCGATTTTTAAGCTTGTGACGTCTGGGGCAGGGCTTGAAAGTGGGATTATTTCGGAGACAAAGTATTACCCAAAAGCTTGTACGGGCGGTTACCAGTACGGGGCGCGTTACCAGAGATGCTGGGGCGTGCATGGAAACTTGAACGTGGTGCATGCGCTGCGCCTTTCGTGCGACGTGTATTTCTATCAGGCGGGCCTTGAAATCGATATGGCGCGTATCAATGAATTTGCTCGCCGCTTTGGTTATGGTGAACAGTTGCTTGGCGTGGATATCCCGGGCGAGCGTGCTGGCTGGCTTCCGGATTCAGCGTCGTTCAACCGGCGCAATAAGCGCCTGGGTTGGCGCTGGGCTCGCGGGCTTATTCTGAACCTCTCGATTGGGCAGGGGCAGATGGTGACTCCTTTGCAGCAGGCTGTGTTTATTGGATCTTTGGCGACGAACAAGGGCGTGTATCGGCCTCACTTTATGAAGGAATTGCAAGATGCCGAGGGCAATGTGGTGCGCCGCTATGAGCCTGAAATCATCCGTCCTGGAACGATGAAGCCCGAGACACATCGCGTGCTCTTGAATGCAATGGACTCTGTGGTAAACCATCCGGGAGGAACGGGCAAGAAAGCTGCTGTACCTGGAATTCGCGTGGGCGGAAAGACCGGTTCTGGCGAATGGAAAAAAGGGCAGAAGACGCATGCCTGGTTTGCTGCGGTGGCACCTCTGGATGACCCGCAAATTGCGGTAGCCGTGATTATGGAAGCGGGCGGTGGCGGCGGCTCTGTGGCAGCACCGATTGCGCGTAAGGTGCTGATGGCGTTTTTTGGTAAAGAAGAAGAGGAACAAGAATGAGTACCGACCGCATTCAAGACAAGTCATTAAAGTTTGACTGGTTCTTTATTGCCGTGACGCTCACGCTCATGACGTTTGGCGTGTTCCTCGTGTATTCGGCGACTGTGGGCGAAGAACTGGCTGTTTACGATACGCACTGGTTTAGGCAGATCATTTACTTCTTGACCGGTATTGCAATTGCGGTAGGCCTTGTGTTTGTGAAAATCGACTGGCTTAAGCGCGTGGCAGTGCCGTCTTATGTGATTGCTCTATTTTTGCTGTTGTTCGTGCTCATATTTGCGGGCGATGTAAAGGGGGCGGGGCGCTGGATTGACTTGAAGGTAATCAAGTTGCAACCTTCGGAGTTTGCAAAGATTGCGTACTTGATTACGATTTCGTACTGGCTTTCGAAACATCCGGTGAGTTTGCATAAATTGAAGTCTTTTTTGGTGCCGTTAGGACTGTTTATTGTTCCGTTCTTGCTTGTGCTGAAGCAGCCGGATTTGAGCACGGCGCTTGTGTTTACGGCAGTGACGCTTGTCGGGTTCTTTTTTGCGGGCCTCACGTTTACGGACTTGTTCTTGATTGTAAGCCCTGTCTTGTCGGTGCTATTTTCGCATTCGCAGTCGATGGTGTTGCAGGTCTTGTGGGGCATTTTGATTTGCCTTGTCGTGTTCTCTGTGTTGCGTAGGCATTTGTCGAAAAAGTTCTCGGGCGTGATTATTGCGACGAACATCTTGGCGGGGTATGCCAGTACGATGGTGTGGAACATGCTGGAGCCGCACCAGCAGAAGCGCGTGAACACGTTCCTGGATCCGATGAGTGACCCGCTTGGCGATGGCTATCAGGTGTTGCAGTCGCTTACGGCGATTGGTAGCGGCGGCATTGGGGGCAAGGGCTTTGGAAACGGCTCGCAGACGAATCTCTCGTTTTTGCCCGAAGAACATACGGACTTTATCTTTAGCGTGCTCGGGGAGCAGTTTGGCTTTGTCGGGTGTGCTGCAATTCTTGTGCTGTTTACGTTGTTCTTGTGGCGAGCCTCATCGATTTGCAAGACGAACGATGACCCGTTTGTGACGCTTGTGACGATGGGCGCGTGCACGATATTCTTGTTCCACATCACGGTGAATATTGCAATGACGATTGGGCTTATGCCGGTGACGGGGCTTCCGCTGCCGTTCCTCTCTTACGGTGGCTCGTTTGCGCTTGTGTGCATGTTCCTCGTGGGGCTCTTGATGTGCCTGCGGTATCAGGGAAACAAGTAATTAGTTGTTGGTCAATAGTCATTAGTTGATTGTTTAAATAAAATTTTACCGTTCGTTTTGTCTGAAAAAGCGTGTTATAGAGTAGGGGCGCTTTGTGCTCCTTGATAACAGGAGGCTTTATGGAACTTTTGCGGACGGTCGCTAATTTTGTTTTCGGGATGGAATGTCTGGGGTGCGGGACTTCTTCGGAAAGGCTTGACCCGTGGCTTTGCCCCTCGTGTGCATCGGAGCTTGTGCGTGAATCGTGTTTGCCCAAGTTTCCAAACGAGGATGCGTTTTGCCTTTTTCCGATGAGGCCATTGACCAGGCGGCTGGTGCATGCGCTCAAGTACAGGAATATTCCCGGGCTTGCATCTTACCTAGTGCGTCATTCGTCGGCGGTAAAGCTCGGGGAGGTGGCGCAGGAACTTTTATTGCTTGCTCAGCCGCTATACTTTGTGCCTGTTCCTCTCCATAGGGCGAGGTTTCGCGAGCGTGGCTACAACCAGGCGGAGCTTTTGGCGGCGGCGCTTGCGACTGCGACTGGAGGTAAGGTTTGCCGTTGGTTAAAGCGCAAGACGTTTATTGTTTCGCAGACTAAGCTCTCGAAAGAGGAACGCGAAATGAATGTGGCAGGTGCGTTTGTATCAAATTTCCCACGGAAAATGCCTACGCGGGGGAGTGTTGTCGTTGTGGATGACGTTTTTACGACGGGGGCGACGACTTCGGCGTGCTTGGCGGCATTTGGACCGGATTTTCCGTTCCCTCTTAAGGTGTGTACGCTAATTTACGACGAGCCTGCGACGGCTGTGGCGGATTTTGCTGCAGATTGCCGCGCTTTTTACAAATAAAAAAGCGCTCCCGATGTTCGGAAACGCTTTTTACGGAGGAAGAGGGACTCGAACCCCCAAGCCTTACGGCGGCGGTTTTCAAGACCGCTGACTTACCAATTAGCCTATTCCTCCAATTGGTGCGCAAAGAATAGAAAAAAATGCCGTATATCGTCAACGATACTTTGCTTTTTAATGAAGATTAATTATTTTTTTACATACGATGAATAACCAAGGAGCATATACCGATCTTGGGGACGGCGAAGTTGCCGCTCTCTTGTTTGAATATATGCCCAAGATTGCTGCAGAGCACGAAATGGACAGTCTCCTTGTGCTCATGGCCGATTTGGGCCGCCGTATTGTGCAGGCCGATCGTTGCTCTCTCTGGCTTATTGACGAGGAGAAGAACGAACTGTGGACCAAGGTTGCTCATGGTGTAAGTGAACTTCGCATTCCGCTCTCGGCTGGTTTTGTCGGTTATTCGCTTAAGACTGGTGAACCGCTTTTGGTCGATGATGCGTACCGCGATGCTAGGTTTGATCGTCGTAGCGATATCAAGAACGGCTATCATACAACGTCTGTCATGACGATGCCTCTTGAAAGCGATAATCGCGTGATGGGCGTATTCCAAGCTATCAATAAGGTTGGCGATAACGTATTCTTCTCCAAGAAGGATTTGGAACGCCTCAAGCTTATTTCGGTCTATTCTGCGAAGACGATTGAATCTGCAATTCGTGCGCAGAAACTGGAACGTTATGCGAAACAGTTGGAACGCAAGGCCGAGGAACTCAAGTCCGCTCATATGGAGCTTATCCGTATTTTGGGCGAGGTCTCCGAATTCCGCAGTCAGGAAGTGGGCGACCATATTCACCGTGTCGCTGAAATTTCGTTGAAGCTCGCCAAGTATCTTGGACTCCCGCCTGATCTGCAGGAACTGATTTACTATGCGGCTCCGCTCCATGACCTTGGCAAGGTCGGTATTGCGGACATGATTTTGAACAAGGCGGGCAAGCTGACGCCTGAAGAGTTCAACATCATGAAGAGTCATTCCATTATCGGTCGTACGTTGTTGCGCGATTCCAAGACGGATTTGCTTTGCATGGCGTCTGACATTGCGAGTGCCCACCATGAACGTTGGGACGGTACTGGTTACCCGGATAAGCTTAAAGGCGAAGAAATTCCGCTTGCAGCCCGCATTTGTGCGGTGGCCGATGTTCTTGATGCCCTTTCGAGCCCGCGCTGCTACAAACCCGCTTGGACCGAAGACCGCGTCAAGGAAGAGATGAAAAAATCCAGCGGCTCGCATTTTCAGCCGGAGCTCATCGATATTCTCATGGAGCACTGGGACGAATTTTACTCTTGCTATAAACCAGATGGTGAGTTCGTCAAGAAAAAGCTCTTGCCACCTGTGAAATAAATCACATCGTCTTTTTTGCCATGCCCGCCGTTGTGCGGGCTTTTCTTTTTGGTATTGCAAGAGGGAGATTCCCTCCCGGAACCCCGGAACTTGTCCGGGGCAAGCTCAGTCCGGGATGACAAAAGGCGGGAATGACAATGCTTGTTACGGGATGGTGACCCCGTCCCCATACGCGGATCATGACCACATAAGAGCTAAAGCTCTAAGTGGTCAAAGAGAATAAATCCGGGGTGACAATTAAAAAATGCCGAAAATAAAGAAAAAACCTCGGTTTTCACCGAGGTTTCTTCGTGGTTCCGATTGGAATTGAACCAACGACACGCGGATTTTCAGTCCACTGCTCTACCAACTGAGCTACAGAACCATTTTGGTGACCCAATTATAGATATTTATTTTCCGCTTGTCAAGGGTAAAGAGAATATTACTGTTATTTTTTTAAAAAAACTACTAAATTTAGTGTTGTTGGATGGAATAATAAGGTGTCCCATGGAATAATTCATGGGGTAGTGTGTTTTTTATTTTAGGTGGTCGCCGTGATTCGCTCAAAAAAATGGATTAAAGAGATTCTTTCTCTGACTGCGGTTTTTGGTACAGCATTTGTTATAGGTTGTGCTGAAGAGAATGCTGATGCTTCTTTTAATGCTCCGAGTTCTAATATACCTGGGCAGCAGTGCCAAGTGCCGGGTACATGCAATGATACGATCATTAACGGCAATGATACGAGCGTAATACCACTGAATCCACATACAGATACCATCATAAGGGTTATTGGTACCGATACTATTGTTGAAACCGTTGTTGTTTATCTCCCTGAAGATACTGTACTTCGTTGGGTTGGACAATCTGCATTGCGTATAACGGAAATTGCTCCGTTGAACATGGACTGGCTGGACGAAAATGGCGATGATCCGTCCTGGGTGGAAATTTACAACTCTAGTGATAAAGATATTGACCTAGAGGGCTACACACTTGTTGAAAATGTGAAGAACTTGCGCAAGTGGGTTTTTGGTAGCAATATTATTAAGGCGAAGTCTTTTAGAGTTGTCTTCTGCGACAGGAAAGATATTTCCGCTGTGGAAAGTGCCGATATCGGCGATCGCCATACGCGTCCGCACACGAACTGGAAGCTGGATAAAGACGGCGGTACGATTTACTTGATCGACAGATACAATGGAATCCGCGACTCGGTTGCTTATCCGCAATTGTTGGGTGGCCTCAGCTGGGGTATCGTCGATGGTGGCTATTGGAAGTTCTTTGATAAGCCGACTCCGGAAAAGCCGAATACAGAATCCAAGGCTTATGATGAAATCGTCCCTGCTGCGGATATGAGCGGACTCAAGGCCGGTTTCTATAACGATGCATTTACTCTGAATCCGCCGGCTCTTGAAGATGGCGTGAAACTCCGCTGCACGACAGATGGTTCTGTGCCGACTGAAAATTCTCCGGAATTCAATTCCCCGAAGACGATTGACCATAGCATGGCTTTCCGTTGCGCAACGTTCAAGAAGGGTGCTCTTTCGAACAAGGTTACGACTCGCACGTTCTTTGTGGACGAAGATGTCGTAAAGATGCCTGTTGTCGCCATTAGCGTGGATTCCAGCTTCTTCCGCGAACATTACATCAAGACGAGCTGCGACGCTCCGAAGGGTTGCAAGGACAGTGCTGGCCTTTATGCTGATGTAGAACTTCCGATTCATGTGGAATATTTTGAAAAGGGTTCTTCTACAAAGGATGGCGCTACCTGGGAAATGGATGCAGGCATCTCGTTGATGGGCGGATATAGCCGCTTGAATGATAAGAAGTCTGTTTCTATCCACCTTCGTGAAGGTTACGAAGACGGTAGTGTCAATTATCCGTTGTTTGAAACCCGCAAGGGCGTGAATGACAAGTATAGGGCATTTAACCTCCGTAATAACGGTAACCGTTTTGTCAGTGACTACATTGAAGATGCTATGGGCGGCGCTCTCCTCGAAGGTACTAGCGTAGACTATCAGAGAAGCCGTCAGGTCGTGGTGTTCTATAATGGCAAGTATTATGGTATTCACGACATGCGCGAACGTTTCAATAAGCATTATGTAGAAACGAACTACAAGATTGAATCGAGCTCCGTGAACTTTATCAAGCACTTGGGCCAGGAAGTTGAAGCCAGCAACGGTACGACGGATGCTTACTTGGCAATGCTTAGCTTTGTTGCCAAGAACGATTTCTCCGGCGAAAATAATGCAAATTACGCAACGGTGAAGACGATGCTCGATGTGGGCAACTTGGCGGACTACATGGCTGCTGAAATTTATATCCACAATGGTGACTGGCCGAATAATAATGTGCGTGCCTGGTCTGCTCCAGAACATCCGTGGAAGTTCATGGTTTATGACCTTGACCACGGCTTTGACTGGACTTGGGGCGTGAACAATAAGGAATTCACCCAGGAAACCAATATGTTTGAATGGATCAAGAAGGGTGGTGGAAACAAGCCGTGCAAGGTAGAAGGCTGCTTTGCAAATCTCTATATCCAGCTCATCAAGAATCCGGAATTCAAGCGCATGTTCATTAACCGTTCTGCTGTGATGTTCAATAGCTATACGAACTTTGCTAACGTGACTAAGATCGTCAACGCTATGACGGCGACAATCGATGCTGACGAAATGACGCGCGACCTTGCTAAGTTCAAGCAGGACCAGAAGTGGTATGAAAACTCTTGCGGTCATGGATTTGACAAGACTGGTTCTTGCATGAAGGAATGGGCTGAAAAACGCGATCCTAAGGTTATTCGTGAATACGAAGAAGAATTCGGTTTGAGCGGTACGGCTTCTGTGACTATCGCTGCATCTGGCAAGGGCACGGTGCTTATGGAAGGAGCTGCACTCCCGAATGGTGCTACGAGTTACAAGGGCAAGTTCTTTGTGGGTAACCCGATTCTCTTGACGGCTGTCCCTGATGCTGGTTCTGTGTTTACTGGCTGGAGTGATGGCGTCACTGACAATCCTCGCTTGGTTGAACCGACGGAAGGAGCTTCCTTTACCGCTAAGTTCCAGTAATTGAAACCGTCGTGAGAGGCGCTTTATCGAGAAGCTCTTTGTCGAGATGCGCCGCCGCTTATGGTGAAATTCGGGGCCTGGATATAGATCCAGGCCGCTTTTTATTTCTACATTTTGCTATATGAAAAGTCCCGTGCGTAAGATGTTCGATGGCATTGCGAGCCGTTACGATTTTCTGAATCACTTTCTGAGTTGTTATCAGGATGTGCTGTGGCGCAGGTATTGCTGCAAGCGTCTGAAGAAGATGATGGCTGCGGGCATGCTCGCGGAAAAGTCGATTGACGAGATGCCGCTTTCGAAATTGCAAGACGAGATGCCGCGCGATTTGAATAAAGTTCGCTTGCTCGATTTGTGCGGGGGTACGGGCGATTTTGCCAACACGTTCCGCAAAATTTTCGAATCTGGTTGCGTGTGTGCGCGCGACTTTGTCGTGGACCCTGCTGTAATCGGTGATTTTTCGTACGGGATGCTTGCCGAAGTCAAGCCGAAGAAAATCGATGCGCATGCGGTGCAACTCGATGCCATGAAAATGCCTTTTGCAGAACTCCAGTTTGACGTGATTCTGAACGGCTTTGGCATGCGTAACGTGCCTGACGCCCGTGGCGCCTTGCTGGAATCGTATCGCGTGCTTGACGCGGGCGGCTACCTCTGCGTTTTGGAATTTTTCTCGCCGAGGAATTTGTTCAATAAGTTCTTCTATAAGGTGCTTGCACCGCTATTTATCCCGGTAATGGGCGCCTTCTTTAGCGGCAAGCGCGATGCTTACGAATACTTGGTAAACTCGATTATCCGCTTTTTGCCAGTCGATCAGTTCTGCAAAATGGCCGAAGAATGCGGCTTTGAAGTTAAGCAAGTCAAGATGTTCGATGGCGGAATTTCGTTTGGCGTGTTCTTGCACAAGCCGGGTAAAGCATGAGCCACTTTGTGCTTGGAGTGACGGGCGCTAGCGGCAGCATTTATGCGACCCGTACGGCGATGTACTTGCAGCGCTTTCATCATGAGGTTACGCTCATCGTAACGCCCCCGGGCAAACAGGTTCTCGAATACGAAGGCCAAAGTGCGCTTTTCGACTATTGCAAAGACGTGTGCAACGTGGATGATTTTTTTGCGGAATGCGCGAGCGGTTCTAGCGATATTGCAGGCATGGCTGTGGTGCCGTGTTCCATGGGAACGCTCGGGCGCATTGCGGCTGGGACTTCGGATAACTTACTTGTGCGTGCGGCGGATGTTTGCCTCAAGGAACGCCGCCCGCTTGTGATTGTGCCGCGCGAGATGCCGTACAACTTGATCCACATCGAGAATATGAAGCGAGTGACTTTGGCGGGCGCGGTCGTGATTTCGGCGTCGCCGCAGTTCTACAGCAAGCCGCAAAGCATCGAAGAGCTTGTGGATACCGTCGTCGCGAAAATCCTAAAGCACTTGGGCGTGGAACAAACGCTTGTCGCGAGTGTTGCTAAAGTGTGGAATGGCGATGAAAGGGAGATTCCCGCTCCCCGGAACAAGTCCGGGGCAAGCTCAAGCGGGAATGACAAATCCACGGAGGCGGGAACGATAACCAATGACCAATAACTATTGACTAACAGCTAAACCATGAATAAAATCCTTGAATTTACACATCTAGTCCGTTTGAGCCATTCGCTGTTTGCGATGCCTTTTGCGATTGGTTCCATGTGGGTCGCGGCAAACGGTTTCCGCGACATGAGCGCTTTTGAAACTGCCCGCATTATCGTGCTTATTGTGCTTTGCATGGTGACCGCCCGTAACAGTGCCATGAGCTTTAACCGCATTGCAGATGCCAAGTTCGATGCGGAGAATCCGCGGACGGCAAAGCGCCATTTGCCGGCAGGGCGACTGAGCCGAAAATCGGTGATGGCGTTCTTGGCGTTGAATGGAATCTTGTTTGTTGTGTTTGCATGGATGCTCCAGCCGCTTGCTGGCGCGCTTGCGTTCCCGGTGTGGCTGTTGCTGCTTTCGTATTCGTACTGGAAGCGTTTTAGCTGGCTTTGCCACTGGTTCCTTGGCTTTGCGATTGGCATGAGTCCGCTTGGCGCCTGGATTGCCGTTCGCGGTGAATTTGCCGTGTTTCCGATATTCCTCCTGTTTATTCTGATGCTTTGGATGGGGGGCTTTGACATTATCTACGCGACGCAGGATATTGAAATCGACCGCAAACAGGGCTTGCATTCCGTGCCCGCTCGCTTTGGCCTTGAAAAGTCCTTGCGCATTGCGCTGGCGAGCCATTTGGCAATGCTCGTACTTTGTGTCGTGTTCGGATTTTTCTGGAACATGGGCTGGATTTGGTGGACGATTACGGGACTTATGACAGCCGCGATTGTCTATATTCATTTGTTCAGAAAGTCAAATGACCTGGATGCGATGAACCGCGACTTTTTCCTTGCGAACGTGGCCATCAGCGCGCTTGTGATGATTGGTCTCATCGTCTGGATTTGCATGGGAGGTGACGTCAATGCCCTTTATTAATCGCCCGAACGGAAAGCTCACGAATGAAGAAAAAGTGAAGATGTTTCATTTGATGGGAGGCGTTGCCGCCGTTTTAGCGCTTGTCTGCATTTTGCTGATTGAAACGGGTGCTGCTGGCGAACGCCGCGACCTTGCCGACATGGGCCTAACAGCGATGATTGTGATGCTCGCTGTTTCGCTTATTGGTGCGATGTATTTTAAGAGATAAAACTCTCTTAAATTTCCAAATCTGCAGATATAACGGTCTCGACGGTTCCGTCATCGCATTCAAAGAGGAGACTTCCGTCATCGTTCATGTCGATGATGCGGCCTGTTTTTTTGATGGATCCTTCGCCGGAATCCCGGTTTTGGTCGGTGCAGTGATGGTTTACGATGATGGTGCCGCGGGCGCCGATGAACTGGTCCATGCGCTTCCAAGCTTCGACCCATGGGCGAATGCCGAAGGCTTTGTACTGTCCGATGGCGCGTTCGAGATTCCCGATAAGCGCCTGCAAAAGCTTTTCGCGATTGACTGGATGCCCGAAGATTTCTTTGAGCGTGGTGACGGCGCGATTCAGGTGCGCATAATCGGCAGAATCGCTATTGACGTTTATTCCGACACCCATTGAAAGAGCCGGACGCGGCGCATCTTGTTGCATTGTCATCCCCGCGGAAGCGGGGACCTCCCTCTTGACGAAGACTATTTCCGCGAGAATCCCGCAGAACTTGCTTTTGCCGTAGAGAATGTCGTTGGGCCATTTGACCGTGATTTTTGGCGAGTTAGCGTTTACCGATTCAGCGCAGTCCCGGTTTGCAATAGCAACGTCTTCTTGAACATTGTTGAATGTTTCTGCAAATGTGAGTGCGGCTACTTGTGTAATTTGTGCAAAATTACTTGCGGGTATTCCTTCGAGCGGAATCAGAATGTTGAAATAGAGATTCTTGCCGGCAGGGGAGTCCCACGTGCGTTCGTGACGGCCATGCCCATCGCTTTGAGAGTCTGCGACAAAGAGCGTACCTGGTGCAATTTCACCAGAGGCCGCCATGGATTTCATGAGCTTGTGCGTGCTGCCGATAGTCTCGAAAAGATAAGCTGGTGCCCCGTTAAAACCCGTAAGCTGCCAGTCTGTGAAATTGCGTTCTTGCGAAAACATTTGCTAGCCGTTAGTCGATGGTCATTAGTTGTTAGAAAATCTAGTAAAAGGAGATGCCCGCTCGGAGGCGGGCATGACAAGAACAGAGATGCCCGCTCGGAGGCGGGCATGACATGGGTGGCGATTCTCGTCTTTCGCGAAACTTACTCGTCTGCTTGCTTTTCTTGTAGTTCTTTGAGGGCTTCTTCGGGGAAGATGTTGAAGAACTCGCGCTTCTTGTCTTCAAAGAGCTGGAGCATGCGTTCCTGTTCGAACTGCTCACGGTCGATGTTCTGCATGAAGAATTCGTCTTTGGCGAAATTGCGGCTCTGTATCGTCTTTTTGATATCTTCGGACAAGTCGACGTTGTCCCAAAGAATGTAGTACGAACCGACAAAACCGTCTGCAAAAATATCAACGTTCAATTGTACGGAATTGCTTTGCGAAGAGTCCACCATCTGGACTTTGGTTTCGCGCTTTTCAGGGCGGAAAACATCAACGTCACTAACAGGTGTGTTTAAATCCTGTGCTGAGCAAAATGCTGTTGCACAAAAGAATAACATTACCTTATGTTTGAACGACAAAATCATATTTACAATATACAATGAAAAATGCAAAAAGAACAAAGTCGTTTCGAAAAGCGCTGCTGAAAACACGGTTAAAAAGTCACTAAAATGCGCCGGAACCGTATATGCAACGCTTCCGTCTTGCGGAGTGTATTATATGCGCGGGGCTCTCGTCGTTCGTCTGTAGCCACGTAGTGGTGTTCTCTCGTCTAAAGAGCGAGCGGCATCCACGGTTTCACGACGTCGATGGATTCGAGCTTGCCCTGCAATTTGCGGCGGATGGCGGCTGCGGCAATCATCGCTCCGTTGTCTGTACTCAGGCTGCGGTCCGGCACGCAGAAGCGGATGCCCTTCTTGTCGCAGTAGTCCTGCAAGCGGGTGCGCAACCAGCTGTTTGCACTCACGCCACCGCCCATCACGAGCGTCTTCATCTTCGTTTTCTTGAGGGCGTTGATGGTCTTTGTGACAAGGCTATCGACAATGGCATCTTCGAGCGAGGCGCAGATGTCGCCGAGGTTCTGCTGGATAAATTCCGGGTCGTGCGTTTCGGTGTAACGGAGCACGGCAGTCTTTAAGCCGCTGAACGAGAACTCGCAGCTGTCGTGCGTGTGGAGCGCGCGCGGAAATTCCACGAATTTGCGGTTGTGGTCCTTGCCGAGACGGCTGATGGTTGCCCCTGCGGGGTACTTGAGGCCGATGAGCTTACCGCACTTGTCGAATGCTTCGCCGGCGGCGTCATCGCGGGTGCGACCGATGCTTGTGTACTTGAATCCCGGTTCTTCCATCACGAGTTCCGTGTGGCCACCCGAGACGGTGAGCGTCAAGAACGGCGGTTCGATGTTCGGGTTAGAGAGCCAGGCAGCGGCAAGGTGGCCTTCGAGATGGTTCATGCCGTAGGCCGGAATGTTCAAATCGCGGGCGAGGCCTTTGGCAAAGCTAGCGCCAACGAGGAGCGGACCCATAAGGCCAGGGCCTGTGGTATAGGCAATCGCGTCGATATCCTTGAGTTCGATGCCGGCTTCCTTGACGGCGGCTTCGGCAATGGGGGCAATCTTTTGCAAGTGCGCACGGGCGGCGATTTCTGGAACAACGCCTCCGTAAAGGGCGTGTTCGTCAATTTGGCTGTAAAGCGGGTTCGAAAGAACTTTTAAGGGCTCGTCCTGTAAAACGGCGCATGCCGTTTCGTCGCAGCTGGATTCGATTCCAAGCCAAATCATATTCCGTATTCCTCGTCTTTGTCTTCGCCTTCGGTATGGGTCTTGATGAGCTTAATCTTGTCGGGTTTGACAAGGACGGCCTTGATGGACATGCTGCGGTCGATATCGGGCGGCAGGTTCAACTTGACTGTCGGGGCAAGGCTGTCTGCATCTTCAATGGCGAATCGGTTGTATTCAATAAAAAGTTCAATATCGTTGTGCTTGATGGCTTCGATGACTTTGTCGCCGCCGGTGACTTCGACGGTTGCCTGTTGCGGCGAGAGCGTATTCAAAGCTCGGTCATAAAAACCAATCAGCTGAATGGGGATGTTCTTAAATTCTTTCGACTTGATTTTCTGGACATCGACAAATACTTTTGCCACAGAATCGCTAGGCGTTACAAATGGCGGTAGTAGATCGGTTTCTAGAGGGACCGAGAGTGTCTGGCTTGCCTTGATGCTGTCGAAAAATACGGAGTCCGTCGGAATGTCGATGATTCGCGTGAGGGCGTTACGGGCGCCTGAAACTTTCAAGTCTTCTTGGAGGAGCTTGGGCTGTTGCACAAGCACATAGCCTGGGGCCGCGCCAAACGTTACGTTGCTCTTGATGGGGATGCTGCGTTCAATGCGCGTATCGACCGCCACATCGATAAAGAGGTACTGGTTGTCCGGTTCCACATAGTGCACCGAAGAAAAGTTCGGGGCTACAAAGTTCTTCGAGTCGAGGTGGATGCGCTTGGAGCCGAGTTCGGCGAGGTGCATGTCGACGACCATTGCTGCCTGCTTTTGCGACTGCAGGCGGATAAGGTCCAGGGGCTTGCCTTCGACGGTCACCGAGACAGTGCTAGGCGGCTTTGATGCAATCGCGAGCGCTTCGGGCAACTTCACGAACGTAAGCGGCACTTCCATCGTCAGTTGGAAGTCCTTGAGCGAGATGACATAGAACCAGAGGGCCATCGCGCATACCAAGGCGGTAATCTTTAATATGATGTTTCCCATAAAAGCCCCTTAAAGAACAGCTATAAATTTAATTATATTCGAGGCGTGTTCGGACAATTAGGTTACTTAATATCGGAATCTTTTAGAGGATGGAAGCAGCACCGCACGGTGATTCTTCCGTCTTTGCTCACGATTTTCCTGTGCTCGCTTTTGCTCTCGGCCTCTTTTACGGCGCTCGGCGTTTCGTTCAAGCTCCTCTCGGTCGAAAAATCGCTGTACGTGATTGAGGCGTTTTTGAAAGAGGATGTTCCCGAAGATTCCATTGCGGTTATCCAGACGCGGCTCGAACATACGCGCCATGTGGAGTCCGTCTCGTTTGTGAGTGCGGATTCGGCGCTCGCTGATTTTAGCAACCATTTCTCGCCGGACATGCTCACACTTGTCGAAGGGAACCCTATCCCCGCATTTTTCCGAGTGTCCTTGAGCGAAGAGGCGCGCAACCCGGCAGACCTTTCCGAAGTGCGCAATACGATTGCCGAAGAAGCCTACTTTGAAGAGGTGCAGGCTCCGTTGAAGTGGGCTTCGCGAATTGCGTCGTGGAAGTTCAAAATGATTTTCTGGCCGATTTGCATCAGTATCCTTTTGCTCATTACGCTCTCGCTTATCATTTGCAATTCGGTAAGACTTTCGCTCATGTCCCGCAAACTCCTGGTCGAGAACATGAAGTACGCGGGTGGCAGTTATCTGTTCATTGAATTTCCGTTTGTGCTCGAAGGGGCCATGCAAGGGTTTTTAGGGAGTGGCGTTGCCATCTTGTTGCTTGGGCTTGTCATCCGTTCGCTCGTGCAGATTTTCCCGATTGTAGCAAGTGGCGTTGCCTATTTTGGAATTGTAGCGCTATTTACGGTGCTCTTGGAAACGATGCTCGCGGGCTACTTTAGTTTCCGCACGGTGCGCAGTTTCTTGTTCGAAAAGAAGGGTGAGCAGGAATAATGCGTCTTGTTTGCCGGTTCATTCCGCTTTTGGTTTTCATCTTTGCCGTGGTGGCGGGCTCTGCCGTTTCGTCTTATGCGGCCCCGAAAAAGACCGATGCGCAGATCGATGAACAAAAGAACGCCCTCAAAAAGCTTGAGGTCGATCTTGCGAAAAAACGTGAAGAACTTGCCGTCCTTGAAACCGAAGAAAAGGGCGTCTTGAACACGATTTCGCTTTTGGACCAAAACTTGAACCGCACCAGGTCTTACCTTTCGGAACTGACCCGCAATGAGGATATGTTGCAGGGGGCTGTTAAGCAATTGGTGATGGATATCGATTCTCTTGATTTGAAAATCAAGGCTCGCAAGCGTGCCATGAGAAAGCGTATCCGTAATTTGTATGTACACGGCCGCAGTAACGATGCCGAAATCCTCTTTGAACTTTTGACCAAGAACGGGAACCCGGAACGCGAAGTTTACTGGGTGCACCACTTGCTGAACCGTGACCGTGAAGACGTTGAAACGCTCCGCCAGCTCATTGCCGAACGCACGCAGAAACAGCAGACGCAAGAGAAACACTTGGCCGAGCTTTCGAGACTCCGTTCCCGCAAGGCAGTCGAAGAACGCGGCCTTGTCGCGCAGATGAACGGTCAGGCGCGAATGCTCAATTCCCTCAAGCACGACAAGGCTGTGCAGCGCATGGCGCTCAAGGAATTCGAACGCAACCAGAAGACCATGCTTGCGCTCCTCAAGAAACTTGAGCAGCGCCGCAAGCGAGAAATCGAGGAAGCGAAGCGCGCCGAGGCAGCCCGCCTCGCCGCCCTCAAGAAGAAGGAACGCGAAGCCGAGAAAAAACGCCAAGCTGCCGACAAGAAGCGCGAATCAGAAAAGAAGCGTGAGGTCGAAACTGCCCAAAAGCAGACTCCGGTACCGCATTTCAAAGGCCCGAAGTGCATGCCGCTCGACGGCCCGATTATTAGTGAATACGGCCTGCAGGAACACCCGGTGCTCCACATCATGACGCGTAACCTCGGGGTGGAAATCCGCGGAAAGCGCGGTGGCCGCATCCGTGCCGCTGCAGCCGGAACTGTGGCGATGGTCGCCGAAATTGACGGCCGCGGCCCCTCCGTGATCATCGAACACGAAGATGGAACGTACACGGTGTACGGTCACATGAAGGCAATCCACGTCCAAGAGGGCAAAAGTGTCAAGAAATGCGAAGAAATTGGAGAAGTGGGCGATATTGCTTCGTTAAATGGTATTAAATTGTATTTCCAAGTAAGCGAAGGGACACAGACCGTGGACCCGTTGCAATGGTTGAAACAGAGATGATAGAATATCGCTTAAATGGCCCCGCCTCCCAGGAACGAATCCGCATTCGTCTTATGGCGGCGTTGCGTGAGAACCGCTTCCCGCAGTCGATTCTTATCGACGGTCCTGTGGGCATTGGCAAAAAAGCGCTCGCGATGGAAATTGCCCAGGCGCTCCAGTGCACAAACCCGAGTGTTCGCCCGTGCGGTAATTGCTTCGGCTGCAAAATGGCTACCGATACCGGCGTGACCGACAACTGGGTTGTGCCGATGGAAGCGAAAGAGGCTAGCGCCCGCAATGCGGCTGACGTCTCTGCCGGGAGCTCTGCAAAGACCATCCAGGATTTTAAACAGGCCTACATCGAAGAAATCACGAAGAACCCGTACCGCGTGGATATTTTCAGCGCGGGCGCCGTGATTTCGGTGGAACTCATTCGTACGATGACCGCCTCTTTTGCGATGAAGGGCGACCGCGTGCGCGTGGTGATTATCGCCGAGGCCGACCGCATGAACGATTCTGCGGCAAATGCGTTCCTCAAGACTCTCGAAGAAGTCCCGCCGAACACGTACTTCATTTTGACGACTTCGTCTCGCGAAAAGCTCTTGCAGACGATCCGTTCGCGCTGCCTAGCGCTCCACCTGCCACCCCTCACGGATGAAGAAGTCCGTCAGGAGGCCATTCGCGTGGGCGGCGAAGAATTTGACGAATCGACACTGACCGACGATGTGATCGGGCTTGCCGTGGGTTCTCCTGGCATGGCGCTTTACTACGCCGAACACGCCAAGAACTGGTGCCCTCTTGCGGTCGATTTTATCGAGAAGTCGCTTTCACAGGATTACACGGACCTTTTCTTTAAGCTCGAAGATTCCGGACTTGAAGACCCGGCCATCGTGAACCGCTTCTTGGAAGTGCTCTCGTTCTTGATTACGGACTTGTTGCGCCGTGAATCGGGCGCTCCGCTCCGCATCCCGGAAGCGACGGGCAGCGTGAATCTCGAACGCTATCCGCAAGTGGGGGCATCTGCCCTCGAAGCGGCTCTCGTGAGTGTGCAAGAAACTATGTCGAGAATCGCCTCCAGGCGAATGGCGGCAGTGACCTGCCTCCAGAACCTCTCGCTAAAACTTTTTGAAGGCTACAAGTAATGGAAGATCTTGTCGCCTCAACTTTGTCCTCTACGCTAAAGATTCCGCATGCGGTCGCGAGGTTCTTGGTCTCGCGCGGCATCAAGACTGTTTCTGATGCGTACCACATGCTGTGCTCTAACGAGAGCGACGTGCATGACCCCTTCCTCATGATGGGGATGGACAAGGCTGTGGAATGGATACTTGCGGTTCGCGAACGTGGCGAGCGCGTGTTCATTTTTGGCGACTACGACTTGGACGGCATGACGTCCGTGACGCTTTTGACCCGTTGTCTCAAGACTGTAGGTATTGAATCTGAATGGCGACTTCCGAACCGCTTTGGCGATGGCTATGGCCTCTCGGTTTCTGCCGTCGATGAAATGTATGAGGCGGGTGCTCGCAACTTGATTACCGTGGATACGGGCATTACCGCAAACGTGGAAATTGCACATGCCAAGGAACTCGGCATGGCGGTCATGGTCATGGACCATCATCAGCCGTCGGGCGATGGGCTCCCGGTAAGCGATGTGCTTCTGGATCCGCATCAGGATGGCGACAATTACCCGAACCCTGAACTTTGCGGTGTCGGTGTTTCGTACAAGTTTATTTGCGCCTTGTTCAGCCGCCTCGGCATTAAGGCCCCGGTGGAATATTTGGACTTGGTTGCACTCGGGACGCTTGCGGATTTGGTGCAGATGACGCCTGAAAACCGCTATTTTACGCGTACCGGGCTCGAAAGCCTTAAGAGCAGCCGTTGGCCTGGCGTACAAGAAATGTACTCTTCCCTCATGAAGCCCCATAGCTGTGTGGGCGGCATCGACGTGATGTACAAGCTTGCGCCGCTCCTCAATGCTCCTGGCCGCATGGAACGCCCGGACCCGGCCCTTAAACTTCTTTTGTGCGAAAACAAAGGCGAAGCGGGCAAGCTCTTGGAAGAGCTGAAAGAATGGAATAAGCGCCGCAAGGACAAAGAAGCAGAAATCACCAAGATGGCGATGGAGCAAGTTCAAGCGCTTTACGGCGACACCATCCCGACTGTCATTGTAGTTGCTGGCGAAAACTGGCACGTGGGCGTGATTGGCATTGTCGCGGCAAAGCTTGCCCAGGAATTCCACAGACCTTCGGCTGTGCTGTCGATTATCAACGGCATGGCACATGCGAGCGCCCGTGCTGTTCCTGGATTCAACTGGCACAAGGCCCTTTTTGACAGCCGTGAACTTTTTGACCGCTGGGGCGGTCACGCAAATGCGGCGGGCTTCTCGCTCGAAGCCGGTAAAATTGAAGAGTTGCGTGGGCGCCTGTTACAGTCTGCGGCAGATCAAGGCTACACGGGTGAAGTTATCAATACCGAAGAATCGTACCCGTACGACATCAAAATTGCACTCCGTGAACTGACCGTAGAGACGCGTGTCCCGACGGGTCGCTATCCGATTCGTGAACGCTCCATTCTTGAGTTCATCGACTTGCTGGAACCGTTTGGCGGAAACTTCCCGTACCCCGCATTCCGCGCCGAGAACGTGACCGTGCATCGCGTGCGTGAACTTCGTGGCGGACACCTGCAAATGGAAATCTCGCAGGCGGGGAGTGCCGTTTTCCCGGCAATAGCGTTTGGACTTCGCAAGAGCAAGGCTCTGCTCGGGCGCTCCCGCCCGGTGACGGTCGTGTTTGAGCCGATTTGGAATTACTATAACAACACCAAGACGGTGCAGCTTTGCATCAAGTCCATCGAGTAGTGCTATGCTGAAACGGAACGCTCCATTGCTTGCCTTTGCTCTCGTCTTTGTGGCTGTGCTGTACTTTGTCTACAGCATCCCGCAGTACGAGCCTATCGTGGATGTCGAGGAAGAAGAGGAAGTTCCTGAAGAAGCGTTTACTGGCCGCGTGGAAATGCCCTCGATTGATGAAATCTACGTGATTGAAAATACCGCAGGTCGTGACCTGAACAAGCTTGCGATGTTTTTGGAAGGCCGCGCCGCTGGCTTGCATTACCTCTCCTCGGAGTATTTCAAGAAAATCCGTGTGACCCGCAAAGGGAACCGATTTATCAAGTCCGATGACGATGTGTTCCTCGGTTTGCACCTGACACTCGATAGCCTTGGGCGCTTTATGGATCCGCAAATCATGTTTACGAGTTCCGATAACGAAGTGTTCAAAGTCAAGCTCCTGAAGCATGTAGAATACTTCTGGCGCCTTCCGCCGAGCAAGCAGGGCAAACTCGAAATCTGGATCCCCATTCGCTTCCACGGTGGGGTTTAACCCCTTACTGTCACCCCGGACTCCGTTCCGGGGTCACCATACACTATTAAAGGCGATGCCCGCACTGAGGCCGGCATGACAACAAATGCAAAAGAAAAGCTCCACTAGGTGGAGCTTGGCAAATGTTTTGCACATTTTGGCGCTTTTAGCGAGTGATTACGCTCTCAGAATTTCGACGAGCTGCTTTGCGTTCTTTTCGATAAGCACGAATGCTTCGAACATGCGGGCTTCACGCCATTTGGTCAAGTACTTCGTCTGCCAGTCCACGGCGATCACATCCGGGTCCTTTGGTCCGTTTTCGTTCTGGTACCAGACTTCCTTCGTGATTTCGCGGATCATAGCACCCATTTCGGCGGCCGGCTGCAAAGAACCCTTGCAGAGGAGGAGGGCACGGAGGTTGTCGAGGAGGATTTCGTCAGAAGGCTGTTCAGCATCTTCGCGGGCACATTCCCAAATTTCGTCGCGGTGGCGTTCTGTCCAGCCGAACAAGTACTTTTTGGTCTTTTCGAGCTCGCCCTTGGCAAGCTTTTCATCGACCGCTTCGCGCGGATAATATATGCTGTTTGGATAGAATTCAATCATGATCTACCTCCCTTCTGCGAAGTGAAGCACAAAAACAATGCCCGGGGCGGGACTTGAACCCGCACGGAGTTGCCCCCAAGGGATTTTAAGTCCCCAGTGTCTACCATTCCACCACCTGGGCAGGTTGTGCGCGTGTAATATAGCAATTTGTGTGGGTAAAATTACACGAGTCTTCATTTTAATATGGTTTTTATCACCTTTTTCACCAAAAACATATTTTCTGTTTATAAATGTTTACTTTGTGGTCGCGTTAATGTATATTATGAATTGGACTAAAGCGAAAAAAGGCCCTTTTTATTATTAATTTTGGTTCGATTGTGGTGTCTTGGATGTCTTGTCGTGTGGAGATTTAGATATGTTGAATCACGGTTCAAAAAAGAACGGTTATACCCTGGTAGAAGTCCTTGTTGTCGTTACGATTATGGGCGTTTTATCATCTATGGGTGTTGCGGGCCTAAGAGGTGCTGTGATCAATAGCCGAATGAAGGACAATGCCTTGAATGTGACGGCTTTTTTGGAACGTGTTGCGAATGAAGCGAACCGAATGTCCAAACGTATCTGTGTCAAGAAGGATAACGATCAGCGAATCAGCGCTTATGTGGCCAATCAATGTGACGGTGTTGGTAGCGATGGCTCGGAAGTTTTTGATACTTACGAACTTGAAGCTCCAGCGAAGTTTGAATGTGGCGACGGAATTGACATGAGCGAAATTTCTGGTTTTAGTGGTGGTGATTGGGCCCAAAATGGAGCCTTGTTTGTTCCGCGTATCGGGCTTTCGGCGGCACCTGCCGAGGGGTATGTGTGCATGCAGTATGGAAGCCATGGAACGTATGCGGTTGCCATCAAGAAAAAAAACAATAACATGATCGTCCCGATGTGGAGATCTGGTGCTTATTGGAGTAAGCTGTAGGTTTGTTATGGTGAAACTTTTGAAGAATAAGAAAGGCTTTGGTATTGTTGAAATCCTGGTCGCTGCTGCGGTCCTCGGTTTTATGTACATGGCTATATTGAATCTTCAGGGCGGAAACCATGATGCATTGCTGCGCATCCGCGGCCGTGACGGGGCTATTGAAGTGGCCCAGCAGGTTTTGGATTCCCTCAAGTCCGTAGGTATAGCCTCTATCCCCTCGAAGTCTCTTTCGGATACGACTTTTGATGTGCATGATATTGACCGCAAGTGGGCTCGTGGTCTTGGCGATTCCGCAACGGTGACGTACTCTTCGCAGGTGACTGTGGCGGCAACGCAAAATTATACTTCGAAGGATTCTTCGCAGTACGAGACGATTCGCCACGTTTACGCAAAACAGGTGAAGGTCAAAGTCTCCTGGAATTTCAAAGGCACAACGCAGTCTATCGAAGTCTCAAGTGTAATTAGATGAAATGTCATCCTGAGCGAAGTCGAAAGACAACTTGGAAGGCGAGTGTTGCGACCATACTTGCATGGGCATAACCGAGCCGAAGAGTTGGGGCTTTAGCCCCATCCAGTAAAAATATTCACTAGAAATAACTGGATTCCTCGTCCTAACGGACTCGGAATGACGTTGTTCTGTCTGTTAATTTCCTAAAATGTGCATGATTACGGGCCGGTTCTTGCCGGCTTCTGTTTTATGTATTGTGAGTTTGCCGGTGCTGTCGTAACTGAACTGTTCACCGACGCGTTCGCCGTTCACGTAGTTGAGGCTGTCCTTCAATATGCCGCTCGGATACCAGTTGCGCCAGATGCCATGGCGTTTGGATTTGCCGTCAGGAGATCTTTGCCAAAAACCTTCGCTTGCCATTTTGCCACCCATGCTGTCTGGGTAGAAACTGCGGCTTATGCGAAGAGCTGGATCTCCATAGCTTGTCGGTGGATCGTCGTACGCCCAGAATTCTTCGTACAAAAGAACGTGTCCTGCCTTGATGTAGCGTAACGATACCGGAAACTTGCCGATGCTTTGTTTGAACGCATCCTTGTAGCTTAAGGTGCAAGTGTCGAGTGTCCCGCTGGGCCAAGAAGAATGGACAAACGAAGTCTCGGCGCAGAACAGCGTGGAAGAGTTGGCACAAGTTCCGTAGGAAATGCCGGAGCTTTCTACAGGTCCGTCTGTTTCTTCCGTAATAAAATTGCTTTCCCGTACAACGTTGTTGTTTTCGTCGAACCACTGTATTTTTTCACGCCCCTTGAAATAATCCGACTTGATTTTTTTGATGAGGGAACCGTCTGCCCTGTAGGTTGTGTGCGGGTCGAAAAGGATGTCGCTGTCTGCGAATCCTTCTTCCTTGATTTGGGCTTTGTTGCAACTTTCGCCAGTGGAATCGGGTTCTCCATATGATTCGTAATACCGCTTGTAAATGCCTGATTTCTCTTCGCCTTCGCATTCGTAGTATTCCACAATTCTGCAGTCACGACCATAGCGTTTGATGTATCCCGGATTCGGTTCGTTTTCCCCGTCATGAATAAAGTTTCTCTTCACATCGTAACAGTTGCTGTTTTCTTCGGCGAGAATTCCGTTGTCGTGCCACTTTTTCCATATGCCTGTGGGGTTCCCCTTGTCGTCATAATGTTCTTCAAAAGCCTTTACCCCATTGTGGTGATAGCCTTCCCAGTCGCCAACAGGGTGGTCATCCTTGTAATACTGGACTGCTTCGACCTTCTTGTTCTGGTAGTAGACCGTCCACTTGCCGTCTTTTTTCCCTTTGTTGTAGAGTCCGATCATTGCGACATCGCCAAAGCCTGTCCAACGTTTGAATTCACCATGCGGGAGGCTGTCTTCGTAGGGAATTTCTAGCTCCTTGATGCCGTCGTTGTACCATTCGTTACGCTTGAGGACGGTACCGTCGGGGTAGACCCAGATGGAGGTCTTTTTGACGCCGTTTGCGTGCCTTGCGAGGATATGTTCTTCTGCCCGCTCGACTGTACAGCCGGCGAAATAGCATAAAATGGCAAAAAAGGCGATTAAATGACGGAGTCTCATTGTTCGTAAAGTAGAAAAAAAGTAATTTCTAGATGTGAACGGACAGACGAAAAAATCAATTGCAGAAACTTTGCACATGAAAATCCAGACGCCCTGGATTTGGCTTGTCGTCGTTCTTACGATTTGTTTGACGGCTCTGTTTTATGTTTCGCAAAAACCGCAAGTCGCCGTTTATTCCCAATACGTGAAGTCGCTTTGTGATTACCAGTTTGCCGATGCGAGCCTCATGCGTTCGATGGAACGCGTCCGAAGCGGAAATGGAGTCGATTCGGCAATAGTGCTTTCTCAGATGATGGCGCTTCGTGAAGTGGCTCTTTCGTTTGATGCGGGCATCCAAAAGCTCGAACAGGCGGGCTTTTCGGCGCCTCCGGCTGCGTCTGTTTCGCTTTTCAAGTCTAGCGTCTTGGCTAAGGTCTCTTGCTTGCAGCGCTATCTTTCGGAACGCATGGCATGGCATGCAGAGCTGGGAAAAGTCTACCGCTTGATGGAAATGAATCCTTCAGATGCCGGGCTTCCGTTAATGCGCAAGCTGGATTCGGCGAGGGCAGGGTATGCTGTTGTGCCGGATGAGCTTGTGCTGCCGGAGTCGATTAACAAGCGCGTGGAATCGCTATTCCAAAAAAATGTGGACCTGTACGAAGCCTGGAATCAGTTCGATAACGATAAGACTCTCAGCGTGAGTGACGAACTGCTCCACTTTTTCCAGATGGAAAATCTGAAGGAAATATCGCTTTCGGAGAAAGTCCCGCTTGCGTTCTATTTCTTGTCGCTCGTGCTTTTGCTTGCCACGTTTTTCTTTATATTCAAGTCTAAACAGTAAGGATTGCAATGTCTATTTTCCGTGTTCGTAAAGTTGCTTTTATCAATTTTGGTCTGCTACTGATATTCCTTGCTAGTTGGGTCTCGTGGTACATTTATCCACTGGCGAAAAGCTTCTTTGTCGAAGAAAGCTTGTTCTATGGCAAGGTGAGCTATGCAGCTATTCCGAGCTTGTTCGGCGGTTCGAACTTGCCGTTTTTCGATAAGACTTTTTTCCAGATTAACGGCGATACAAAGTGCACGTTCGTGCTTTATGCCAATGACGATCTTTTGGACGACATGGCCGAATGGTTTGATTTCTCGGCGATGAACGCGAGCGAAATCCCGCTTGAAATTTATGCCTCACGTGTAGGCGACAAGTTTATCGTGAAGTCGATGGCTTCGAAAAATGGCGAGCTCAGCTGGGATGACTTGTCGGCGGATTACCAGTTTTACTGGTGCTTTATGGGCGTGAGCGTTGTTGCCATTATGCTGATTTTGGGCATTATTTTGATTTTTGTAGCGCTTGTGCATAAGCCGCGGCAGGTAAGGCTACAGAATCCGGCGGATGTTTTGCAATGATGAATCGCAATTTGGGGCTTTGGGTATTGCTGTTTGCGAGCGCACTTGCTTTTGCAGCTCCAGATTCTCTTGTGATTGATGTGCGCGGTGCAAAGGCGAGTTTCCAGAGTCCTGCGGGAATCTGGTGGCCTAAAAAAATAAAGAAAGCTCCGGTTGTCGTCTGGTTCCACGGGGGCATGAGTAGTGGTAACTGCGCGAAAGGACTTGTGGCGGGGGCGGACTTTGCGGAGCTATATCCTGAAAAAATTGTGGTGAGCGTATCGGCTTGTCGCGATAACCATTGGGTCACGCCGGCTGCAATTGCCGCTGTTGATGCGGCGCTTGATTCTGTGGCTGCAAAGCGTGGAGCGCCGGTAGAACGAGTTTCGTTGGTGGGCGTTTCGGACGGCTCGCTGGGCGTCCTGGTTTATTCGCTCGAAGGGCGCCGTGCTGTGGATGACCGCTTGCTCATGAGTTCGTTCGGGGGCTTCTTGGGAGGTTCGTCGGAGCTTGCGGCGCCGAAGAAAATGCAGGTGGGGCGTTTCCGTTTTTTGCAAGGGGGCAAGGACAGGCTTTATCCGTCTGACCAGACGGTGCCGTGGATTACGGAATTTTGCAAGGCAGTTCAGGTGGACTGCGAACTCCGGTTCGACCCCGATGGCGAGCACGATTGGGATTACTGGAAGGGCAAGCGGATGGAATGGATCCGCAACGCCATCCGCAAATAATTTGGGCCAAATAGCCTTATTTATGAACCTCCCCTTGACAAAAGGGTGTTTTTTTTCAAAATTTGGTGCACCACGCGGATGTGGTGGAACTGGTAGACACGCTAGATTCAGGTTCTAGTGCTCGCAAGGGCATGAAGGTTCAAGTCCTTTCATCCGCACTGAAAAACCCGGTAGTTCGCTATCGGGTTTTTCGTTTTGCTATTGTTGAGTTGGATATGAGTGATTTTTTAGATGATGAACTTTGCGAATTCTCGCTGCAAGAGGTTGATGGCGAGTGTGTCGTGTTGCGCCCGCTTGGCGAGGCGGACGTGCAGCCGCTGTTCGAGCTGATCGAAGGCTCTCGTGAGTTCTTGTCGGATCACTTGCCGTGGCCTGTTGAGGAATGCCTAACTCCCGAAGATGTTTCTGCGAAAATGGATGCCTGGAACTTGCAGGCGCAGATGGCTAATGGCGCCTGCTGGGGCATTTTCGAGAAATCTTCGCAAAAAATCGCAGGCTGCATTATGCTTGGCTGGGTGCAGTGGAAAAATCGCTCGGCGACTGTGAGCTATTGGCTTGGGGAGCGTTTTTGCGGTCGCGGACTTGCGACCGAAGCTCTTTTGCTTGTGGCGGGCGAATCTTTTGCGATGGGGCTGAACCGCCTTGAACTTACGGCTTCGGTCAACAATCTAAAGAGTGTTGCGGTCGCCCGCCGTGCCGGATTCCAGGAAGAAGGTGTTTGCCGCGAGTACGAACTCCTCCACGGGCATTTTGAAGACCATATCCGCTTTTCGCTCCTCGCTAGAGACTTTTGTTAAGCATTCACGGCGTTTGTTGCTCTTGTAGCGTTCGGGGCGTTGCGGGGTGGAACCCCGCTCGAAGGGGTGATGGAAGACCCGGCGAGCCGGGGCTGCAATCAGGGGAATGCCTGCCCCTCTCGTCTCTCGTCTGACATGGTTACTTGGGTAAACGATAAAAGCTTTTTATTCTTTGATTTTGTGGCGTAAGACTTCTATTTTTAGAATATGGAAACAGGAGAAAATCGCATAGTTGAACCTGATGTTCTGCAATACACGAACTACCGTGTGTATTTGCGGGACTATTATGAGTTCAAGAAGAAGACGGTTCCGGCTTTTAGCCTCCGTTTCTTCGCGGAGAAGGCAGGGCTTTCGAGCCACGCCCATCTCAAGCTCACGATTGACGGAAAGCGAAATATTACAAAGAACACGGTGGTAAAGCTCATCCACGGCCTCGGCTTGGATGGTCAGCGTGCTGCATATTTCGAAAGTCTTGTTTTCTTCAATCAGGCTCAGACGGATGCGGATAAGCAGGTTTATTACGCCCAGCTTTTGAAGGCGAGCCCGCGCTCCAAACTGCACAAGATGGATGCGGCTCAGTTCCGTATTTTCCGCGAATGGCACCACTCTGCGATTCTCGAGATGGTGGCTCTCAAGGATTTTCGCCCGATTCCCGACTGGATTTCCAAGCGCCTCGGCGGCCTCATTACGCCTGCCCAGGTGACGGAATCTCTTAAACTTCTCGTGGAACTGGGGCTCCTGGTAAAGACCGCGAACGGTTACCGCCAGCGCGATCCCCTGATTACTACTGACGACGAAGTCCAGGATTTGATGGTCAAGATGTACCATCTGCAGATGCTCAAGCTCTCGGCGGACATGCTTTCGGCGCTTCCGGGCTCGCAAAGGGACGTTTCTGCCCTGACTTTCAGCATAAAACGCGAAGATTTCCCCAATTTGAAAAAACATTTGCAACTCATGCGCAAAGAACTACTAGATTTCTCAGCAAAGGCTGGGGAAGGTGAGGATGTTGTGCAAATCAATATCCAGCTTTACCCTCTAACCCGAGGAGTATAATGCGTTCTTTGTGTTCAATAATCGGTTGCATGCTTGTGGCATTGTGGGCGGCCGGATGTTCTGAATCCGACACTACGGCCGGTATTGAAATTGGAAATCCGGAGATTGCACAGAACATCGGGCTTACCGCTGATTTCTCCATCGACTATTCAGACGCAAAGCCTGTCGCTCTTGCCAAGGCGGCATCCAAAGACGAAAAGGTCGTTATCGATACGTTCCGTTTGTCTTTGATGAATGTCTATTCTTACAGTAGCTACTATACGATGGTCATTACGGACGATCAGGATGGCGGTCTCCAGCTCTGGCCGTACGAAGAAGATCCGGCTGCGGTACTTCCGATTTCGTTTACGGAAGGCGAAATTGTCAAGGATGCATTTGAACACATCAACTTGAAACATAACGGCATTTTGAAGGAAATCCGTGTCGGTTTCGAAGTGAACCGTAAAGATGGAGTCAATTCTATCTATGGGCGAATCCGCCAGGATGGCAAGGAAATTCCTTTTGTCTACGAATTGAACCGCATTCAGGGCTTTGACCTGTTCTACCATTCGTCTCAGACCGAAATTCAGGAATCTTCTGTGAATTTGTCTGTGATATTCCGCGTGCGCCGCTTTGTCGGTGGGCTTGACCTTGGTTCGGCTAAGGTCGGTGACGATGGCGTTATTCGCTTTAGCAAGACGGAAAATACGGAACTTTGGGAATCGCTGAACGAACGTTTCTTGCCGAGTTTCCAGGCTCTGCGCTACAAGTACACGGATGATCAAGGTAAAAACCATAGTGATTACGTGGACGACGTGTGGAGCGAAATTAGTGGAAAACGGAACAGCAATTTTATCACAAACGGCAACTTTGACGAAGGCGGTGCAGACTGGGTGTTCCATACGCAGTTCAATGGTGTTGCTGATACGGCTGTCGTTAAAGAAAAGAATTCCAAGGTGATGCGTGTCCGTGTTACACGAGGTGGAGACTATTCGTACAGCGTGCAGCTGTTGCACGAAAATATTCCTGTGGTGGCCGGAGCTACATACAAGTTTATTTTCACCATCTGGTCTGATGTCGAAGGCGAAATTACCGCTCGTTTAGGAAAGTCCACTTACTACAACGTGACCAACGGCTTCCAGGAACACGTAAAGGTTTCGACTTCTGGCAAATCTTTTGAAA
Source organism: Fibrobacter sp. UWB3 (assembly GCF_002210405.1). Classification (NCBI taxonomy): domain Bacteria; kingdom Pseudomonadati; phylum Fibrobacterota; class Fibrobacteria; order Fibrobacterales; family Fibrobacteraceae; genus Fibrobacter; species Fibrobacter sp. UWB3. Next base: position 3,748 of record NZ_MWQJ01000014.1, on the reverse strand, counting down.
TAGAATTCTCGCCCGATGAAACGGACCCGTATGCCCGTCTGGACTTGAATCTGGGCAAGGCCGAAAGGACGTTCTGGATTAAGGACGTGCAGTTGATTAGAATTAAGTAGTTTGCTAAATTCTAGTCATTATGGCAACTATTCCAACTCTAAAAGAAAATCTCGTTATTGAAAATATTCGCCCGAGCATCGAGGGCGGCCGCTTCATGCTCAAGCGTGAACCCGGTGATACTGTGACCCTCCAGGCAGACATCTTCCGCCATAGTCACGAAAAGTACGATGCTGCGATTTTTTATCGCCACGTTTCCAAGAAAAAGTGGGAACAGGCTCCGATGCACTTTGTCGACAATGACCTTTGGGAAGGCTCCTTCACTGTCGGAAACATCGGTTATTACGAATACAAAATTTGCGCATGGACCAAGGAACCGAAGGACGTTCCGACAGAAAGCCCGGTGATGAAGCTCCGTGTGGACCCGGTCTACAGCCGCGTGGGTACGTGGTACGAAATGTGGCCGAAGAGCCAGGGCACTGACCCGAACAAGAGTGCAACGTGGAAGGATTGTGAAAAGCAGCTCGACTACATTGCAGGGCTTGGCTTCGATACGGTTTACCTTGTTCCGATCCACCCGATTGGTGTCACGAACCGCAAGGGCGCAAACAACGCGCTCCACGCCAAGGTCGACAAGAAGGGAAATCCGCTTGAACCGGGATGCCCGTATGCTGTCGGTAACAAGAACGGCGGTCATTACGATGTGGACCCGGAACTCGGGACCATGAAGGACTTCGAACATTTTGCAAAAGCCGCTCGCGCCAAGGGACTTCGCCTTGCACTCGATATCGCGCTCAACTGCAGCCCGGACCATCCGTATGTGAAGTCGCACCCGGAATGGTTCTACCACGAACCGGATGGCAGCATCAAGTTTGCAGAAAACCCGCCCAAGAAGTACGAAGACATCTACCCGTTCGACTACTACAACGAGAACTACAAGGAACTCTGGAAGGAAATCGAGAACATTATTTTGTTCTGGGCGGATAAGGGAATTGAAATTTTCCGTATCGATAACCCGCACACCAAACCGTTCCCGTTCTGGGAATGGCTCATCGCCGACGTGAAGGAAAAGCGCCCGGAACTCGTGTTCCTCGCCGAAGCTTTCACGCGTCCGAAGATGATGCACCGCCTCGCAAAGTCTGGCTTTGACATGAGCTACACGTATTTCGCATGGCGCTCTGCAAAGTGGGAGTTCGAACAGTACTTGAAGGAACTCACGCAGTCCGACGCTAAGGAATACATGCGTGGTATCTTCTTCCCGACGACGCCGGATATCTTCCCGAAGTATCTTGCATACAAAGGACCGAATGCTTTTAAGCAGCGCTACTTCTTGGCCGCGACGCTTTCGAGCCTTACGGGTATGTACAACGGATACGAACTCTGCGAAAACATCCCGAGCCCGATCAAGGAAGAACTTGCCGATAGCGAAAAGTATCAGTACAAAGTACACAACTGGTCTGGCCCGGGCATTCAAGACTTTGTTCGCCGTCTGAATGTCGCCCGTCAGGAACATGTCGCCTTGCAGGAATACGATAACCTCGATTTCCATTACGCTCAGAACGACCAGCTCATGGTTTACTCCAAGAAGTCTGGTGATGACGTGATTCTCTGCGTGTGCAATATGGACATGGACCACGTGCAGGAAGGTATTGTTGAGCTCGACATGGCTAAGCTTGGCCTCCAGAACGATTCGTTCTTCTTCTTGAAGGATATCGTGACGGGCGAAAGCTATGTATGGCGTGGCAACAAGAACTATGTGAAGCTTGACCCTGCAAAGGCTCCTGGCCACATGTTCGTGGTGAAGAAAATCTAAAAACTTGCGAATCGCGAACGAAACGCCACAATCGCAATTGGAAACGCCCCGGAAGCCGCCGCTCCCGGGCGTTTTTTTAGATTGCTCACAAAAACTCTTTTTAAAAGCTTTTTTTGTGTCTTTTTTAGAGGATTAAATCTAATTTTAGACGAGGTATTTAAAGGATGATTATGAAAAAAATTTTATTGAGTTCTATATTGGCTGCGGGCGCTTGTGCAATGTTTAATGCCTGCTCTGATGATTCTCCGTCTCCGCTTACTCCGTCTGTTGCGGCATCTTCATCGAGTGTTGATTGGCTTGTTGGAAGCAGCTCTAGTGTAGATGGGAATAGCGATTTGGGATCCAGCTCTTCTGTTGTGCCGGGGTCCAGTGCCTCTAACTCGAGTTCTTCTGTGGTTGTACCGCCTAATTCGGCGACGAGTTCTAGCAATGATGGGCCGTCTCAGTCGAGCTCTTCTGTCAATCCGACATCTAGCGCCACTCCGAATTCGTCAGCCGTTGAAAGCTCTAGCAGTGCTGAACCAGAATTAGGTGCAGATGGATTCCCGACTCTTGAATCTTACGGCCCGCCTCCGGCCGAATACACCAAGGACATTAGCGCTACGGCAAAGCGCGGTTGGAATACCCGCTATTGGGACGCTTGCAAGCCGCATTGCTCTTGGCTTAGGGAAAACGCTAACGATGTGACTCGTGCAGACACGTCTTCCGATGCGGCCTACATTGCCGACTATGGCACTGCGCGTAACTGCAACATTCGCGATGTCGAAGTCCCCACCTTTACCTTGGGTGATGTTTCGAAGTCCTGGTTCGGTTACAACGGGACCAGGAGCGCTTGCGGCGACGAAAAGGAAAAGGGCGTGTTCACCTGCACGGACATGGCGCCTATTGCCGTGAACGACACGCTTTCTTATGCGTACGTTGCGGGCACTGCCGATAGCAAGTGCGGCAAGTGCTATCACTTGCAGTACGATGGCCACTTCGCGAACGAGATGGAAAACAACCCGCCAAGGGAAACCCACAAGGCGCTCAAGGGCAAGCACATGATTGTGATGGCCTCCAACATCGGTAACGATGTGGCGGGCGGTAATGCTAATTTACCTGCAGGCCAGTTCGACTTGATGGTGCCGGGCGGTGGCGTGGGCGCCTTTGACGCTCTTACTGTTCAGGTAAACAAAGGCCGCGACTTCAACTGGGGCGCAGGCTTTGGCGGATTCTTGACCGAATGCCAGAACAAGCTCGGTTACGATGCTACTCTCGCCGCGTACCAGACTTGCATCAAGGATATGTGCGACGCGGCCTTCGGCGACGCAGGCCTTCCGAACCTGTTGCGCGGTTGCCATTGGTTTGCCGACTGGTACAAGGCTGCAGACAATCCGACCTACTACATCGAAGAAGTGGAATGCCCGCAGTACTTGATCGACCATTACATGAGCCGATTCAACACCACTACGCAAACCAACATCAAGAAGGTGACGGACTGGTCCACTTACAAGGAAGGCGATGTGCTTGACACGCTCCATTGCTGGAAGGCAGGCGAGGCTCCTCCGGAAAACGGCTGGCAAAATCCGAGCGCCGGCTGCGATGTTAAATAAAGTAATCGAATAGATTTGAGACTCCTCGCACTCCGCGAGGAGTTTTTTGTGGAACGCCGTAGTGTTTTGGAAAATTGCTAGGTGCTTTGGTGTAAAACGTCATGGCGGGCCCCGTTCGCCATCCCGACCTGTCATGCCCGCCGGAGCCTGTGCTGAGCGCAGTCGAAGTAAGCGGGCATCTCCCTTTCCCCAAAAAAGATTTCTGTTTACAGAATGTGGATAATGTGTAGTGCCGGCGGCATACATCCCGTTTTTATCGAAAAAAGTGAAAAAAAGTGAATTTTTTTCACAATTA